>NZ_JBITCT010000030.1:90722-138208 GCF_044453465.1 Streptomyces sp. NPDC051677 | reverse complement strand
GCCGAACAGGCGACGGCCGAACCAACGAATCTGAACACCCATCAACCCCTGCTGACCAGCTGATCAGCACATCCCGCATGACGGGGGAACCTCAGGTCAGCAACAGCCGCAGTTCGGAGGGGGCGAGGGCGACCGGCGTTCCCTGCCAGGTGACGGACAGTCCGGCACGGTCGATGGCGAGGTCGCCGTAGGTGTCGATCTTCGGGATGCCGCCGTCGGCGGGCGCGCCGCCGCCCGCCCGGCGCAGTACGGCGCGGATACGGGCCTGGAGCACCTGGGCCTGCACGGGCTTGACCACGTAGTCGTCGGCGCCCGCCTCCAGACCGACAACGATGTCCTCGTCGTCGCCCCGCGCGGTCGCCATGATGATCGGCAGCGTCTGGTCCAGGCCGCGCATCCGCCGGCACACGTCCAGGCCGGTCATGCCGGGCAGCATCAGGTCCAGCACCACCACGTCCGGCCGGAAGGAGCGCAGCCGGTTCAGGCCGTCCTCCCCGGTCTCGGCGGCGGCGACCTCATGGCCCTGACGGCGCAACGCGAGGACGACGCCGTCCCGCACGGCACGGTCGTCCTCGATCAGCAGAACTCGTGGCATGAGCACAGTATCGGTAGCCGGTCGACCGCCCCGGGCCACTGTTACGGGATGATCACATAAACCCACAACGGTCGGGTCGTTACCTTTTCGTTATCGCTTGAGCCAGGTCCGATCACATACCGATCACAATCTGAACAACCATGAGCGTGCACCGAGCAGATTCCGCCCCCTCCCGTCGTCGTCGGAGCGGCCCCGCGCACTCCGCCGGGCGCGGGCGGAGAAGACCGCTGTGGGGCGGGCTGGCCGCGCTGGTCCTCCTGGGGGCGGCCGGTTTCGCGGCCGTGGGATGGACCTCCGCAGGGGCGGGCGGCACGTCGGCCGAGGGCCGGTCGACCGCGTCCGCCGGGCCCGGCGCGTCCGGCACGTCCGGTGGGGCGGCGAACTCGGGCCCGGCGGCCCCGCGGACGGGGACGCCCAGCTCGTCGGCCTCGTCCCGCACATCCGCCAGTCCGTCGGCCGGGTCGTCCGCGGGTTCGTCGACGGGTTCGTCGGCCGGCTCAGGCGGTAAGTCCGCAGGCACGTCCCAGACCGACATCCCGGCCTCGGGGCCGGGCACGTTCACGACCGCGGCCGGTTCGAGCGCCAAGGTGGGCAAGGGCACCGCCCTGCGCTACCGGGTGGACATCGAGAACGGCATCGATCTGTCCGCCGCGGACGTGGCCCGGCAGGTGGAGCAGATCCTGGCCGACCGGCGCGGCTGGACGGCGGACGGTCACTCGGCGTTCCGGCGGGTCTCCGTCGGAGCCGTCGACTTCGTCGTACGGGTCGCGACGCCCGGCACCGTGGACAAGATCTGCGGTCAGTACGGGCTGGAAACCGGCGGCGAGGTCAACTGCAACGTCGACGACAACGTCATGGTGAACCTCAAGCGCTGGCTGCTGGCCACCCCCGTCTACGCCAAGGACGTCACCGCCTACCGCGCGCTGATCATCAATCACGAGGTCGGCCACTTCCTCCATCACAACCACGTCGGCTGCCCCGGTCCCGGCCGACCGGCCCCGGCGATGATGCAGCAGATCAAGGGCATGAACGGCTGTGTCCCCAACGTCTGGCCGTACGACGGGCAGGGACGGTTCATCACCGGACCCTCCGTCCCCTGAGCGGCCACCGCCGGCCGCGGCGGCCGCTCAGCGCTGGTGGACCGTCGCCGCTCAGCGCTGGTAACGGGCCAGGACGAGGTTTCCGTCCTTCTCCAGACGGGTGCGCAGTTCGCCGAGGTCGATGGCCCCGCTGTAGTACTCCTGGAAGGCGGGGGTCGCGACCTTGTCCTTCCACTCGGGATAGCCCCGCACGGACTGGGCGGGCGCCGGGCGCAGGTACGCGGCGAGAGCGGTGCCGGTCGCCCAGTCGTCCTTCTTGGTGTGCAGGGCGGGGTCGGCGAGCGCCTGGGCGCCGGTCGGCAGCATCCAGTCGCCCAGCGCGAGGCGCACCATGTTCTTCGGCCGCAGCAGGAAGTCGAGGAAGGCGACGGCCTCCTTCTTGTAGGGGCTGTCCTCGGCGACGGACAGGGTCTGCGGGCTGACCCCCTGGGCGAGCCCGTCGGCGCCCGCAGGGGCGGGCAGCACCTGCCAGTCGAAGCCCTTCGGCGCCTGCTGCACGATCTGCTGGCGGTAGGAGAAGCCGAGCGGGACCATCGCGTACCTGCCGCCGAAGAAGCCGGGCAGGGTGTCCGAGCCGCCGCTGCCCAGGGTGGTCGGCGAGGCGCTGTGGTCGGCGGCGACCTGGTCGTGGACGGTGCGCGGGACGACCTCGTCCCCGGCCTCGAAGCGGACGGTGACACGGCCGTCCGCGCCCCGGTGGAACAGCTGCCCGCCCGCCGACAGGGAGAGGTTGAGGGTGGCGGAGACGGGTTCCTTCAGCGGCCAGGCCACGCCGTATGTGCCGGGGCCCCCGAGCCTCTTGGTGATCTGCCGGAACTCCGCCCAGCTCCAGGGGTGTTCGGGGGTCGGGATCCGCTCGCCGGACCGCTTCAGCCAGGTCGCGTTGGCGACGAGGACGCGCGGCTCCTGGAGGAAGGGCACACCGTAGACGCCGTCGCCGAAGGTCGTCGTCTCCCAACTGCGCTGCGGAATGTCCGACTTGAGGCGGGCCGGGAGCAGGTCGGTCAGGTCGGCGAGGTAGCCGCCGTAGGCGAAGTCGGCCAGGTCGTCGGAGGCGTCGTGGATGATGTCGGGGGCCTCGCCGCCCTCGAAGGAGGTGAGGAGCTGGTCGTGGACGCTCTCCCAACTCCCCTGCACATACTCGACCTTGATGTCCGCGTGGGTGGCGTTCCACTCCTTCACCAGTTCCCTGTTGGCCGTGACGGACTCCTCCTGCCAGGCCAGGGACTGGAAGCGGAGGGTGACCGGACCGTCGTCGTCCGAGCCTCCTCCCGACGAGCAGCCCGCGAGGAGCAGCAGCACCACCAGGGCCAGGAGTCTCGTCCGCATCAGCTCTTCACCGCCCCGGCGAGCATGCCGCCCGTGATCCGTCGCTGGATGAGCGCGAAGACGGCCAGCGAGGGAAGGGTGGCGAGGAACGCGGCGGCGGCCAGCGGCCCCAGGTCGGCCACGCCCTCCGCTCCGAGGAAGTGGGTCAGGACGACGGGCAGCGTCTGTTTCTCGGGCGTTTTCAGCAACACCAGCGCGAAGAAGAACTCGTTCCACGCGGTGATGAACGCGAACAGCGCCGTCGCGACGATGCCCGGCGCAAGGAGCGGCGCCGTCACCGAGACAAGCGTCCGCAGCCGCCCGGCCCCGTCGACCGCCGCCGCCTCCTCCAGTTCGACGGGGACGGCCCGGACGTAGCCGACGAGCATCCACAGCGCGAACGGCAGGGCCCACACCACGTACACCGTCACCAGCCCCGGCACCGAGTCGATCAGCCGCAGGTTCTTCAGCACCAGGAACAGCGGGATGATCACCAGGACGAACGGGAAGGCCTGGCTGACCACCACCCACCCGGACGCGGCGCGCGCGAGCCGGGTGCGCTGCCGGGCCATGACGTACGCCATCGGCGTGGCGAGGGCGACGGCGATCACGGCGGCGCCCGTCGCGGCGAGCAGGGAGTTGAACGCGGCGTGCACCAAGGGCTGTTCGTCGAAGGCCTGGCGGAAGTTGGCGAGGGTGGGGTGCTTCGGGATCCAGGTGGGGTGCAGGCTGCCCAGTTCGCGGGGCGGCTTGAACGCGACGGACAAGAGCCACAGGAAGGGGAAGGCGAGGAAGACGAGGTACGCGAGCAGGGCCGTGTACTGGCCGGCGCGGGCCGCGGGACGGGTCCTCAACGGTCGTCGCCTCCCTTGATGCGGCCCACCAGGAAGAGGGCCAGACACACGGAGATCACCGCGACCATCACACAGCCCATGGCCGCCGCGTATCCGAACTGGCCGTAGCGGAAGGCCTCTTCGTAGGCGAAGAGCATGGGCAGCCGGGTGCGGCCGCCGGGTCCGCCGTTGGTCAGCACATAGACCAGGGCGAAACTGTTGAAGTTCCAGATGAAGTTGAGGGCGGTGACGGCGAGGGCGATGGGCCTGAGGGCGGGCCAGGTGACCGTGCGGAAGCGGCGCCAGGCGCCCGCGCCGTCCACCGCGGCCGCCTCGTGCAGTTCGCGCGGGGTGTTCTGCAGGCCGGCGAGGAGGGTGACGGTCGTCTGCGGCATGCCCGCCCACACGCCCACGACGATGACCGCGGGCAGGGCGCTCGCCAGCCCGCTGAGCCAGTCCCGCCCGTCGCCCAGGCCCAGGTCGCGCAGCGTCTCGTTGAGGATGCCTGCGTCCGGGTTGTAGACGAGTCGCCACATGACGCCGACCACGACCTCGGGCATCGCCCAGGGGATGATCGCGAGTGCGCGGGCCAGCCAGCGCAGCCGCAGGTCCTCGTCGAGGAGCAGGGCGAGGCCGAGGGCGAGCAGGAACTGCGGGACGGTCACCCCGACCGCCCAGACCAGGCCGATCCGGAACGACTCCCAGAACAGGGTGTCGTGCAGCAGGTCGGAGAAGTTGAGGGCGCCGATCCACCGGGTGGGCGCGGTGCGGCCCGACTGGGCGTCGGTGAACGCGAGCAGGATCCCGTACAGCAGCGGGCCGACGCTCAGGACCAGGATGGGGATCAGGGCGGGGAGGACGAGGAACCACGCGCCACGGCCGGCGGTGGTGCGCGGCGGGCCGGTGGCGGTCGCACGGCGCACCGTCCCTGTCTTCTCGGTCGCCAACGACACCGAAGCGTCCCCCTTCCCGCGGCTGTGACGGGCCCCGCCATGGTCGTGAAGGTGCTGTACGCCGTCAAGACACCATGCGCATGCGTCGATCTGTGCGAATGCGACACTGGCCGTCGGATGGCCGGATCCCGACGCCGTCCGGTGGGGCCGGGCGGACAACGCGCAGAACGACACGGAGGCGGGCGATGGACGAGGCACGGGCGCGGGACGTACTGGCCGCGGCGGGGGCGCTGCCCGGTCCGGCGGCGGACGCGCGGCTGCTCGCCCTGGGCGAGAACGCGGTGTTCGCCGCCGGTGACCTGGTGGTGAAGGTGGGCCGGGACGCCGAGCTCCTGGATCGGGCCCGGCGTGAGCTGGACGTCGCGGCCTGGCTCGCCGACGCGGGCGTCCCGGCGGTGCGGGCGGCCGAGCCGAAGCCGCTGTTGGTCGAGGGACACCCGGTGACCGTGTGGCAGCGGCTGCCCGACCCGGTACGGCCTGCGACGCCGCGGGATCTGGCCGAACTCCTGCGCCTCGTGCACGCCCTGCCCACCCCCTCCTTCGGGCTGCCCCCGCGCGATCTGCTGTCGGGAGTGGAACGCTGGCTGCGGCTCGCGGGCGACGCGATCGACCCGGCGGACGCGGCGTTTCTGCGCGAGCGCCGCGACGGCTTCGCCGCGGCCGCCGCCGCGCTCACCCCGCACCTGCCCACCGGCCCGATCCACGGCGACGCGCTGCCCCGCAATGTGCACATAGGCCCCGACGGTCCGGTCCTGGTCGACCTGGAGACCGTCTCCGCCGATCTGCGCGAGCACGACCTGGTGGTCATGGCGCTCTCCCGCGACCGCTACGGCCTGCCCGCCGACGCGTACGACTCCTTCACCGGGGCGTACGGCTGGGACGTGCGGGAGTGGGCGGGCTGCGCGGTCCTGCGGGGCGCCCGCGAGACCGCGAGCTGTGCGTGGGTCGCCCAGCACGCCCCCACCAGTGCGCCCGCGCTGGCGGAGTTCCGGCGCCGGGTGGCGTCGCTGCGGGACGGGGACGAGGAGGTGCGGTGGTATCCGTTCTGATCCGGCTGCTGCGGGCATGGCGGTCCGAGGCCCGGCTCAGGCGAGACGCCGACGCGTCCCCCGGGCGGTGAAGCCGACGGGCGCGGCGCCCCGGCCGATGACGACGAGCGGGTGAATGCGGGGAAAGAGCGAGTCGCCCGCGGCGGCGGCGAGCCTCGTCAGGCCCAGTTCCTCAAGGCCGGGGCGGACGGGCGCCATTCCGACGTCTCACCCACAAGAACGTCAGACGGTCTCCCCCGCCACCTCTCGTACGGGCCAGGCCCCGTCGACCACCGCGTCCGTCTCTCCCTTGCGGCGCAGGAAGTTCTGGAAGTCCGCCGCCCACTCGGCGTACCACTCGATCTGGCGGCGGTGCAGCTCCGCCGGGCCGAGGGCCGCGACCTTGGGGTGGCGGGCGGCTATCGCGCAGGCCAGCCGGGCCGCGGCGAGGGCGTCGGCGGAGGCGTCGTGGGCGGCGTCGAGCGGGACGCCGTACTCGGCGCAGACCGCTTCGAGGTTGCGCTTGCCGCGCCGGTAGCGGTCGACCGAGCGGTCGATGGTGTACGGGTCGACGACCGGCGACGGCTCCGAGCCGCCCAGGCGCTCACGCAGGGACGGCAGGCCGTGGCGGCGCAGTTCGGCGGAGAGGAGAGTGAGATCGAACGCGGCGTTGTAGGCGACGACCGGGACGCCGGTGCGCCAGTACCCCACGAGGACCTCGGCGATGGCGTCCGCGACCCGGTCGGCGGGGGCGCCCTCGGCGGCCGCCCGCTCGTTGCTGATCCCGTGGACCGCCACCGCGTCCGCGGGGATCTCCACGCCCGGGTCCGCCAGCCACTCGCGGTGGCCCAGGACCTGCCCGTCCCTGACCTCGATCACGGCTCCCGTGACGATGCGCGCCTCGCGCGGGTCCGTCCCGGTCGTCTCCAGGTCGAAGCCGATCAGCAGCTCCCGGTACCAGGCCATGATGGCCCCCCTTCTTGGCGGTGCTTCCCCCAGTGGTCTCCACCCTCGCATGCGCCACTGACAATCAGAGGGCCGCGTTCCGCTTCCCGGCGGGCGCAAAGGGATCATTCAGGACACGGGACGTGAATCCGCCCAGGCCAGCTCGAACTCCTCGCGGTAGGCCGGGAAAAGTCCGCCTTCGTCCAACTCGCCCGACTTGACCACCCGGTTGCCGCCCCGCAGCACCAGCACCGGCGCCTCCATGCCGCGCATGCGCCGCAGATAGGACTGGATCACCGCGATGCCGTCGGTGCCGTCGCCGTCGACGAGGTAGGCGGTGAAGCGGGGCGTCTCGTCGTACACCTGGATCTGGAAGGCGCCGGAGTCGCGCAGCCGGGCGCGGACCCGGCGCATGTGCAGGATGTTCATCTCCACCGCCCGGCTCAACTCGCCCCGCTTCATGCCGAGTTCGCGCTCGCGGCGCTTGACGGCGCTGGAGGCCGGGTTGAGGAACAGCAGCCGGACGCGGGCCCCGGCCTCGGCGAGGCGGACCAGCCGGCGGCCGGAGAAGTTCTGCACGAGCAGGTTGAGGCCGATGCCGATGGCGTCGAGGCGGCGCGCGCCGTCGAAGATGTCCTCGGCGGGGAACTGGCGCAGCAGCCGCACCCGGTCGGTGTGGACGGCGACCACGTCCGCGTACCGGTCGCCGACGAGGTCCTCGACGGCGTCGACGGGCAGCCGGCGTGCGGAAGGGACGTCGCCGCCGGTGCCGAGCATCTCCAGCAGGCGGGCGGAGGCCCGTTCGGCCTGGTTCAGGACGGCCTCGGACAGGGCCCGGTTGCGGGAGACGACATTGCGGGTCACCTCCAGCTCGTCCAGGGCGAGTTCGACGTCCCGGCGGTCGTCGAAGTACGGCTCGAAGCAGGGCCAGTGCTGCACCATCAGCTCACGCAGCTGCGGCAGCGTGAGGAAGGAGATCACGTTGTCGTCGGCCGGGTCGAGGAGATAGCCCTTGCGGCGGCTGACCTCGCGTACGGCGACCGCGCGCTGCACCCACTCCTGTCCGGCGGGTCCGGCCGCGGCGACCGCCCACTCGTCGCCGTGGACGGGCTCGTAGATGGGCCTCAGCACGGCGGCCACCACGGCGCGCAGCCGCTGCTCGACGAGGTTCAGCCAGATGTAGGCCCGGCCGGCCCGCTGGGCACGGGTGCGCACCTCCCGCCAGGCGTCGGCGTCCCAGTCCAGCTCCGGTCCGATGGCGTTCGTCTCCATCGGCCGGGCCAGGGACACCGTGCCGGGCGGGACGTCTGCGGAGCCCCCCTCGTGACCCTCGTCACCAGGGGGCAGCTCCAGCCCTCCCGAGCCCACCCAAGCACCGCCTTCCGCTCCCCCGAGCACTCCCCGTCCCAACGATCAAGGAAGGGTACTCCGGGAGCGGCGGGCGGTGCAGCCGGATGGACAGGTCGTTTCTCAACTACCGCTGTTCGTCTGTCCGTTCTCCCCCGCGAGGGCGGGCGGAGTGAGCGGATTCATAGCGGTGACGTCCCGGGGGGCGAGGGAGAAGCCCTGCCAGTGGACCGGCATGGGCTGCTGGTCCTCGTCCCGGGCGATGTGGTGGAAGCCCACGTTCACCCAGGCCACGGGGTGCGTGAGGGTCTGACCGTTCACCCACTTGTCGACCGACGTGCCGTGCAGCGGACTGCCGCAAATGCGCACGTTGTTGCTGGCGTACTGCTCGCACTTGTTGTACTCCGTGAAGTACACGTCGTGCTGGGTGAAGGGGCGCCCCGCGTACTTGGTGGTGGCGCCGGGGACGAACTCGTAGGAGCGCGCGTGGCCGTCCTTGTTCTTGCCGGTGGCGCTGACCACCCGCCACCAGCGCATGTTCTTGGCGTCCGCCGCGAGTTCCTTGGTCACGGGAGTGCGGGTGGTCTTGGCGGTCGGGCCCTGCTCTCCGCCGGCGGGCGGGCTGACCACCGAGTCGTACTGCTCCACCTTGGTGTTCGAGGAGCCGTCGAGGCCGAAGTCGAGCCGCCAGAAGACGTTGTGGCTGTGGCTGGTGGCGTAGGACTTGGCGCCCTTGCCTATCGGCCAGCCACGGCCGTCGCCGGCGTCGTAGTCGAAGGGCGAGAGGCTGCCGGTGGCGCCGACGTTCATGTTGATCGCGCCGTCGTCGGAGAAGCGCCACTCGGTGATGTACTCGTACCAGCCGACCTTGTTGACGGTGTAGATCAGCAGGTCCTTGCCCTGGGTCTGGAAGACCTTGTCGCCGTCGGCCTGCATGCGGTAGGCGTGACCTCGCGCGCGGGTCGTGGTGCACAGGCCCTTGACGTTCGGGGACTCGGAGGTGAACGGGTCGGGGACCTTCACCGCCTTGATGGTGCCGCCGGGGCACTCGGCGGGCGCCAGGTCGACCAGGCCCGAGCCGAAGTTGTAGTCGGTGATGTCGTTGTACTCGTTCTTGCCGTCGTCGTACGGCACATGGATCTGGGCGATCTTGGCGCTGTTGAGGACCCTGATCGGCTTGGCCTCGCCGGGCGGCTGGTAGGAGACCTTCTCCAGGACGAGCCCGGACTTCGCCTCGAAACGCCAGCACATGCGCCAGGTCGTGCCCGTGGAGAGCTTCTGTTCGATGCGGTAGGCGGCGCTGCAGTCGGCGGCCGGCGCGGGGGCCGCCTCGGGCCGGGCGACGGCCGGACCGGCGCCTGCGGTCACGCCGGCGGCCAGCGCGGCCACGGAGAGACCGAGGACCGCCCCCTTGCGGGCCCGGCTGTTTCTGTTCACGCGCATGAGGACATGACTCCCTTGGCGTCCCCCCACGGGGGGTGGGTCGGAAAAACGGACTGACGGTCTGACGGACGGCTCAGCCGGCGAGCCGGGCGACCTTGCGGGTGCTGAGGTCGATGACCAGGGACCGGGCGTCGATCCATGGACCGTTCTTGGCCTTCGGCAGCAGCCGTGCGCAGCGGTGTTCGCCGCACTTGTCGAGGACGGTCGGCTCGGCGCCCGGCACCGCCCGGTAGACCATGGCGGCGAGCTGCAGCTGGTCCGGGGAGGTGAGCTCCTTGCCGGTGGCGTCCTTGAAGTCGGCCTTCAGGCCCGCGCCCAGCGGGTCGGCGATCAGTATCCGGGCCGCCTCGGTCTGCTCGGCGGCGCCGAGCGGCGGCTGGACGCCGTGCTCGGTGCCGGTGGCCTCGACCTTGCCGGTGTCGAGGTTGACGGTCTTGGTGACGAGCGAGTCGGTCTTGTAGTCGTAGAACGACACCTCCGCGCGGCGGGGCGCGTCGGGATCGTCCACCTCGTCGGCCTCCGGCTCGGCGAGGTCCACGCCGAGGCGCTGCGGGCCGCGGTCGCCGTCCACGTCCTGACCGGCGGTGAGCAGCTGCCGGTTGAGCGCGATCTTCTCGACGCGCTTGATCTCGTCGTCGGTCAGCGGGTCGCGGCCCTGGCCCTTCTCGCCCTCGGCGGGCGCCTCCTCGACGACGCCGGGCTGCACGGCCGCCGCGGTGTCGCCCTGCTGCTGTCCGGCCGCCTGCCCGGCACTCCGGCCGCCCTTGCCGCCTGACGTGTCGTCGGCCCCTGCCGTGCCCGGCAGGGTGATCCCCACCATCACGGCCGTCGCGGCCACCGCGATGGCCGTACCCGCCACCACCTTGCCCAGGTGGCGGCGCACTGTCGTGCGCACAATCTCCCCCTGCTCCCCCTGTTGACGGGAGTACGTGTCTGCCCCACCGGTTCGGCATACGACGTACTGCGACGTACTGCGAGGTACCACTGCAGATGCCGTCGTATGCGCTGGTCGAAGGGTAAGAGGGACGTAAGTCACTGGTGGTTCCCTCACTTTCCGGGAGACTCGACGCCAAGGCGCCCCCGGCAGGGCGGCACACCTGAAAGAGTCGGGTCCATGCAGGTCTGGCCTGGAGAGGCGTATCCCCTCGGTGCCACGTACGACGGCGCCGGCACGAACTTCGCGGTCTTCACGGAGGCCGCGGACCGAGTAGAGCTGTGTCTGCTGCACGACGACGGCTCGGAGACGGCGGTGGAACTGCGGGAGAGCGACGCGTTCGTGCGGCACGCGTACGTGCCGGGCATCATGCCGGGGCAGCGCTACGGCTTCCGGATGCACGGCCCGTACGATCCCGCGCGCGGGCTGCGCTGCAACTCGGCGAAGCTGCTGCTCGACCCGTACGCGAAGGCGATCAGCGGTGCGATCCGGTGGGGCGAGGAGGTGTACGGCTACCACTTCGACGCCCCCGAGCGGCGCAACGACCTCGACTCGGCGCCGCACACGATGACGTCGGTCGTGGTCAACCCCTACTTCGACTGGGGCGACGACCGCAGGCCACGCACCGAATACCACCACACGGTGATCTACGAGGCCCATGTGAAGGGCCTGACGATGCGCCACCCGGGGCTGCCGGAGGAGCTGCGCGGCACCTACGCGGCGCTGGCGCACCCGGCGCTGATCGAGCATCTGACGGAGCTCGGGGTGACGGCCCTGGAGCTGATGCCGGTGCACCAGTTCGTCAACGACCACCGGCTGGTCGACATGGGTCTGAACAACTACTGGGGCTACAACACGATCGGTTTCTTCGCCCCGCACAACGCCTACGCCTCCTGGGGCGACCGCGGTCAGCAGGTGCTGGAGTTCAAGTCGGCGGTGCGGGCGCTGCACGAGGCGGGCATCGAGGTCATCCTCGACGTCGTCTACAACCACACCGCCGAGGGCAACCACCTGGGCCCGACGCTGTCCTTCCGGGGGATCGACAACCAGTCGTACTACCGGCTGGCGAACGACCCGCGCTACTACATGGACACCACGGGGACCGGGAACTCGCTGCTGATGCGTTCCCCGCACGTCCTACAGATGATCATGGACTCGTTGCGGTACTGGGTTCTGGAGATGCACGTCGACGGGTTCCGTTTCGACCTCGCGGCGACGCTGGCCCGTCAGTTCCACGAGGTGGACCGGCTGTCGTCGTTCTTCGACCTGGTCCAGCAGGACCCGGTGGTGTCCCAGGTGAAGCTGATCGCGGAGCCGTGGGACGTCGGCGAGGGCGGCTACCAGGTGGGGAACTTCCCGCCGCTGTGGACCGAGTGGAACGGCAAGTACCGCGACACCGTGCGGGACGTGTGGCGGGGCGAGCCGCGCGCGGTCGGCGAGTTCGCCTCCCGGCTGACCGGCTCCTCCGACCTCTACCAGGACGACGGCCGTCGGCCGCTGGCCTCCATCAACTTCGTGACCTGCCACGACGGGTTCACCCTGCACGACCTGGTCTCCTACGACACCAAGCACAACCAGGCCAACGGGGAGGACAACCGGGACGGCGAGAGCCACAACCGGTCGTGGAACTGCGGCGCGGAGGGCGAGAGCGACGACCCGGAGGTGCTGCGGCTGCGGGCGCGGCAGATGCGCAATTTCATCGCCACGCTGATGCTGTCCCAGGGCGTGCCCATGATCAGCCATGGGGATGAGTTCGGACGCACCCAGAGGGGCAACAACAACGCCTACTGCCAGGACAGCGAGCTGGCCTGGGTCGAGTGGCCCGACGCGGAGGCGGCCGGAGCCGGGGAGACCGGAGCCGAGGAGACCGGATCCGAGGAGACCGGATCCGAGGGAACGGGAGCCGAGGGAACGGGATCGGAGCTGCTGGAGTTCACGCGCGCGTTGGTGTGGCTGCGCAAGGAGCACCCCGTCTTCCGGCGGCGCCGCTTCTTCCACGGCCGGCCCGTGGAGGGCACCCATGACGAGCTGTCGGACATCGCCTGGTTCACCCCCCAGGGGACGGAGATGACACCGCGGGACTGGGACCGGGCGCAGGCGTCCGCGCTGTCGGTGTTCCTCAACGGCAACGCGATCTCCGAGCCGGGCGCGCGCGGCGAGCGGATCACCGACGACTCCTTCCTGCTGATGTTCAACGCCTCGGCCAAACCGCTGGAGTTCGTGGTGCCGGTCGACCACGGCCGGCAGTGGCAGGTGGTCGTGGACACGGCGAATCCGGAGGCGGTGGCGCAGGGCGCCGGCACGAAGGTGCAGGCCGGGGCCCGGTTGACGCTGGTGGACCGCAGCATGACGGTGCTGCAACGACCGACCCGACCCCTCTGAAGGGATCTGCGGGAAGGGATCCGAAGGGAGCATTCCGAAGGGAGGCCACCCGGCCCGCCCGGAGGGGGTGTGACAGGAAACGCGGCGGGGCGGGTACGTAGGTGGTCATGACCCCTGAGCGACGCCCCGCCCCTGTTCCCGTGCCGCCCACGGCGACCTACCGGCTGCAGCTGCAGCCCGCGTTCCCGTTCCGGGCCGCCGCGGCGGCCGTGCCGTACCTGGCCTCGCTCGGCGTCTCGCATCTGCACCTGTCCCCCGTCCTGGAGGCCGTGCCCGGCTCCCTGCACGGCTACGACGTCGTCGACCCCACGCGCGTGCGTGCCGAACTGGGCGGCGAGGAGGGGCTGCGGGAGCTGGCGCGCACCGCGCGCGAGCACGGGCTCGGCCTGGTGGTGGACATCGTGCCCAACCACATGGCGATGGCCCCGCGCCACAACCACGCCCTGTGGGAGGTGCTGCGCGAGGGCCCGAACTCGCCGTACGCGCGCTGGTTCGACATCGACTGGGAGGCACAGGGCGGCCGGCTGCTGCTGCCGGTCCTGGGCGGTCCGGTGGGGGCGGAGCTGGCGCACCTGCGGGTGGACGGCGACGTCCTGCGCTACCACGACCACGTCTTCCCGCTGCGCGAGGGCACCGGCGACCTGCCGCTGCCGCGGCTGCTGGACGCCCAGTGGTACCGGCCGGCGTGGTGGCGGCTGGCCCGCACCGAGCTGAACTACCGGCGCTTCTTCAGCATCTCGGAGCTCATCGGGGTGCGGGTGGAGGACCCGGAGGTGTTCGAGGCCACCCACGGCACGATCCTGCGGCTGCTGCACGAGGGCGTGGTGGACGGGCTGCGCGTCGACCACCCCGACGGCCTCGCCGACCCCGACGGCTACCTGGAGCGGCTGCACGGAGCGAGCGGCGGCCGTTGGACGGTCGTCGAGAAGATCCTGGCCGACGGGGAGCGGCTGCCGGACTCCTGGCCGGTCGCCGGCACCACCGGCTACGACGCCCTGCGCCAGGTCGACGGCCTCTTCACCGACCCCGCGGGCGCCGGGGACCTCCTGGCCCGCTACCGGCGCTTCGCGGCCCCGCAGACGGACCGGGGCGGCGACTGGGCGGCGACGGTGCGTCGGGCGGCGTACGGGGTGCTCGGCCACGAGCTGGCGGCGGAGACCGAGCGGCTGACCCGGGTGGCGTCCCGGGTGTGCGCCACGTCGGCCGACCCCGCGCTGCGGGACCGGGCGCCCTGGGCGCTGCGCACGGCCCTGGAGGAGCTGCTCGTCCGTCTGGAGGTGTACCGGCCGTACACCTCGGGCGACCCGGCGGCCGTCGTCACCGAGGAGGCCGCAGCACAGGCCCGGCAGGCGTTCACGGTGCCGCAGGAGGCGGGCGCGGTCGACGTGGTGCGGGGCCTGGTGCTGGGCGGGGAGGGGCCCTCGGGGGCGGAGTTCCGGGCGCGGTTCGCGCAGACGTCGTCCGCGCTGCGGGCCAAGTCGGTGGAGGACACGGCGTTCTACCGGTACGTGCCGCTGCTGTCGGCGAACGAGGTGGGCGGCGACCCGGGCGCCCCGGGGGTGTCGCCGGCCGACTTCCACGCGTACTGCGCGCGCGTGCAGCGCGACTGGCCGGCCACCGGGACGGTCGTGTCGACGCACGACACCAAGCGCAGTGCCGACGTGCGCGCCGCGCTCGCCGTGCTCACCGAGTGCCCGCAGCGCTGGGCGGACGTCCTGGAGCAGGCCGTGCGCGCGCAGGAGGGCGCCACGGACGGCATGGCGGACGGCGCGACGGACGGCGTGGCGGACGGGCAGCTGGCGTGGGCGGCCTGGCAGACGGTCTTCGGGCTGGGGCCGGCGGCCCCGGAGCGCGTCCAGGAGGCGCTGCTCAAGCACGTGCGCGAGGCGGGGCTGTACACGAGCTGGACGGAACAGGAGCCGCCGTACGAGGAGGCGGTGGCCGCATTCGTCGCGGCGGGGCCGTGCGGGGCGCCGGGCGAGCGGGTGGCCGCGCTGCGCGCCGCCCTGGAGCCGTACGTCCGGGCGAACGTGCTCGGCACGGCGCTGGTGCATCTGACGATGCCGGGGGTGCCGGACCTCTACCAGGGCACGGAGAGCGAGTACCGGGCGCTGGTGGACCCGGACAACCGGCGGCCGGCGCGGTTCCCTCCGACGGATCCCGGCGTCAAGGACGCGGTCACGGCGGCCGCGCTGGGGCTGCGCCGGCGGCGGCCGGACGTCTTCGGGGAGACGGCTGCGTACGAACCGCTGCCGGCCGAGGGAGCGGCCGCGGAGCACTGTCTGGCGTTCGCGCGCTCCGGCCGGGTCGTCACGGCCGTGACGCGGCTGTCGCTGCGGCTGGCAGAGGCCGGCGGCTGGGGCGAGACCCGGCTGACGCTGCCGCCGGGGCGGTGGGTCGACGTCCTGGCCGAGGAGCGGGAGCCCGCCCGCGCGTTCACGGGGCACGCGCGCGTGGCGGACCTTTTCGAGCGGCTGCCGGTGGCGCTGCTGGAGCGGGCGGACTGAGCGGGCGGACTGAGCGGGCGGACTGAGCGGGCGCGCGCATCCGAGCGCCCCCCGGAGCCTCCCGAAGCCTCCCCCCGGGCGTTCTTGACAGTTCACAGCGACCGTGGGGTACTGCGGATGCGAAGGCCGGGCGGACGAATACGGGGGTGAGTCTCCTGCCGGAGCTGCGTTACCCCACGGTGACCGAACTGACCACTTTTGCCCGGATGTTGGCCACACACCAACCCGGCATGTGCGCGCTGCGACAGGTGGGGGTCTCCCGGGCGGGCCGGCCGCTGCACCTGTTGTCCGTGGGGCATGCCCGGCAGGCCGTGCTCGTCGTCGCGGGCGCCCACGCCAACGAGCCGACGGGCGGTTCGACACTGCTGGCGCTCGCCGAACGGGTGCTGTACGAGCGGGAGTTGCGGGATGGGACGTCCTGGCACTTTCTGCTGTGCGCGGACCCCGACGGGGCGAGTCTGCATGTGACCCCGGCGCCGCGCAGCCTGCTGGAGTACCACCTCGGCTTCTTCCGGCCCGCCGGTCCGGAACAGCCGGAGTGGTCCCCCGCCGTGCTGCCGCCGGACCGGCTGCCGCCCGAGACGCGCGCGTTGACCCGGGTCATCGACGAGCTGCGGCCCTACCTCCAGGTGACCCTGCACGGCACCGATCTGGGCGGCAGCTGGGTGCAGTTGACGAAGGACATCCCCGGACTCGCCGAGCCCTTCGCCAAGTCCGCGGCCCAACTGCACATCCCGGTGGAGACGGGCGCCTCCGACGCGGCGGGCTGGCCGGCGTCCGGGCCTGGCGTGCATGTGATGCCGGCCGCCGGGGCGGACGCGGCGTACCCGAGCATGCCGGACGACGCACGGCACAGCACCTGGTACCACGCCCACCGCTACGGCGGCCTGACCGCGGTGGTGGAGGTGCCGATGTGGGCGAGCGACATGGTGGACGACCCCGCTCCGCATCCTGCCCCGGCCGCGGCGATCCGGCGGCTGGCGCGGCGGCTGCTGCGGGACACGACGGAGGTCGAGCGGGTCCTCGTCGAGGCGCTGCCGCGGCTGGAGGGCGTCGACGGGCCCCTGCTGCGGGCGGCCAGATGGGCGCTGGAGCTGGTGCCGGGGCTGGCCGCGGACTGGACGGACACACCGCCCGCAGCCACGACGATGGCGTACGTCGGCAGCGTCGACGCCTTCGCCCGCCGACTGCCCCTGCGGGCGGCGGCGATGCTGTGGCGGGTCCTGCAGGAGAGCGACGACCGTGCGGCCCCGCGCCTGGAGCAGCTCGTCCAGACGTGGAGCGGCGCCTTCGCCGACCGTTTCCGGGCCCGCTGGGTGCCCTTGGAGCACCAGGTCGAGCATCAGTCCCGCACGGTCGTCGCGGCGGCCCTGCACGCCCGGGAGCGGGCGGCGTAGGACCGGCCCGGCGCGAGCGAGCCGGAAGGGGACGGCTGCGGGCGCGCACGGGCGCCCGCAGCCACCGGGCCGGTCCTGGTCAGACCTCGGGGACCTGCTCGTCGTCCAGGGCGAACACGGCTCCCGTCATGGCCTCCCGCTCGCAGTCGTTGCCGAAGGTGCGGCGGTAGTCGACGGGGTGGCCGTTCCACCGCCCCTGCGCGCGGACGGTCACCGGGGCGTACACGAGCGCGCAGACGCGGCTGCTGTCCGCGGCGACGGCGTTCACGTCCCCGCCCGCCCGGGCCAGGACGTCGCAGGCCTCGGTGGCGCGGGAGTGGCCCTGGGGCGGGTCGCACAGCAGCAGGGTGCCGCGGGTGTCGCTGGAGCGGGAGTCGCCCCGGGTGACGGTGAGCTCGAGCCAGTTGCCCGGCAGGGAGTCGTGGGCGTCGCGGGAGGCCGCCAGGGCGGGCGCGGCGCCGACGGCGAGGAGGAGGGCGGCCGCGGCAGGCAGGGCGCGCCGGACGGCTTTCACCGGCCGAAGAACGTTGAGGAAGTGCGTCATTCCCGGTGCATCGGCACGGCGGGCCGGCTCCCCCAGTCCGACTCACCCGAACGGGCCGGGGCGGGTTCGGCGGCGCGTCGGCCGGCCAGCTCGAACGCGGCGAGCACGACCCGCGCCTGGTACTCCGCCTGGCGCGCGACGGGAATCCAGCGGGCCCCGCAGTCCTCCCGGTAGCCGGCGCACCAGGCGTCGATGAGCCGGTCCAGCTCCGGCAGCACGCCCGCGGGGTCGCGGCCGGCGCCGCGGACGAGCTGGTGCAGCAGGCCCGCCGTCCGGACGGCGATCCGGCGGCCGGCGATGCGCAGTGCGGTCAGATGGCCGGTGCTGAGCGGCGGGAGCGGGCGGCCCGGGTCGGCGGTGTCGGGGTCCCAGGCGTCCGCGAGGCCGGGGCAGACCAGGAGGTAGTCGTCGACCGGGGCGAGCAGGCGCGCCGCGTCGGGGGCGCCGGCGAGGTGGGGCCGCACGCGCGCGAGGATGCGTTCCAGCACCTGGACGTCGTGGCGCAGGGCGCCGCTCACGGCGCGCAGCACCGCGTCCCGGCCGGCGGGCGGCGAGCCGTCCTCGACGGCGGCGACGCCCCACATGGGCGCCTCGACGACCGCGGTGAGCGTGCCGTGCCGGTGCGGGTGGTACCAGGTCGACTCGACGGCGGCCTCGGTGATGGCGGCGGCCAGATCGCGCGGGCGCGGCGGCGGGATCCGGTAGACGGCGGGACCCAGGCGCGGCCAGTACAGGGTGTCGTAGGGCCCGAGTTCGCGGGGGATGCCGAGGCGGGCGGCGGCGTGGGCGACCCGCTGGGCGAGTCCGGGCAGGTCACGGGTGAGTTCCACGAAGGCGCCGCCGATGTCGACGCCGTGCAGCGAGCACTGGAAGAAAGGTTTCAGTTCGTCCTGGAGACGGAGCAGCGTACGGGTCTCCGGCAGCGTGGCCGCGGCCGCGCCGTCGGGCAGCCACTCGGGCTGTTCCAGGAAGCCGGGCCGGAAGAAGTTCCGGAAGTAGCTGCCGAGGCTGTAGGGGCCGGCCAGCCAGCCCTCGTTGCGGCGCAGACCGTCGGGGTCCAGGCAGAGCAGCAGGTTCCAGGTGGCGTCGGCGCCGACGGTGAGCCGCGGGTCGGCGAGGACGCGGTCGGCCAGCCGCAGGACGGTGGCGCCGCCGACGGGCTCGTTGGCGTGCGGTCCGGCGACGACGAGCGCCTGGCGGGCGCCCCGGCCGAGGGAGAGCAGCCACAGGGGCGTGCCCGCGCGGGAGACCCCGACGCGGCGCAGCCGGACGTCCCCCGAGCTGCGGACGACGAGCGCGGCCGCGCGGGCCGCGAGTTCGTCCACGGTCGGGTAGCGGAGGAGGGGCGGCAGGGCACACCTCCCCAAGGCGGCGCCGTCGGTTCACCTGGCGTGTCTGGAGTACGACACTGGGTCATGGGCCAGGGGTACGTCAACACCGCCACGGGTGAGGGGACTTGAGCGGGTTCAGCTCACCGAGAGACGGAACGCCATCTGCCCGAAACCGACCTGGTCGCCCTCGCGGACCACGGCCGCGCCGATGACGCGACGGCCGTTGACGGTCGTGCCGTTGGTCGAGCCGAGGTCGCGCAGCACCCACATGCCGCCCTGACGGGAGAGTTCGGCGTGCACCCGCGAGACGCTGTCGTGGGTCAGCCTGAGCCCGCTCGCCGGGTCGCGGCCGATGCGCAGCGCGTGCTCGGTGCCCGGATGCGGCAGCAGCAGCTTGGGCAGCCGCTCGGCCTGCCAGGCCCGGCGCAGCCGGACCGTGAAGCCGGAGACCGCCTCGACGGCGCCGAAGACCGCCCGGGACAAGCGGCTCTCCCCGGGCAGGTCGGCGGTGAGGACGGCGAGCTCGTCCGAGCGACGGGCGGCGAGGGCCAGCTCCATGCGCCGGATGAACGTGTCGTGCGACAGACGCCCCAGGGCGACGCCGTCACGCAACACCTTCAGCGCCCGGTCGCGCTCCGCGTCCGACAACCGCGCGGGGTACGTGTTGAACTCGAAAGACGACGTCACGTTGGTGATTGTCGGTCAGTGAACCCTGGGTGTCCAGAAAACGGGAAAGAGGGTGTCCGCGGCGCGCAGGGATCCCAGGTGGAGGACGATGGAGGCGCTACGTCACGGTGAGCAGACGAAGGGGAACCGTCCGTGCAGTTCGAGGTGTGGGCACCGCAGGCCGAACGTGTGACGCTCCAGTGCGACGGCGCCACGCGCGCGTTGGAGCGCGATCCGGGGCGGGCGGGGTGGTGGACCGGTGAGGCGCAGGCCGCGGACGGCACGCGGTACGGGTTCGCGGTGGACGACGGCCCCGTCCGCCCCGACCCGCGCTCGCGCCGCCAGCCGGACGGCCCCGAGGGGCTGAGCGCGGTCGTCGACCACGGCCGCTACGCGTGGCGTGCGCAGTGGTCCGGGCGCCCGCTGCCGGGCGCGGTCCTGTACGAGCTGCACGTGGGCACGTACACCCCCGCCGGCACCCTGGACGCGGCCGCCGAACGGCTGGAGCACCTCGCCGAACTCGGCGTCACCCACGTCGAGTTGATGCCGCTGTGCTCCTTCCCCGGTCGGCACGGCTGGGGGTACGACGGGGTGTCGCCGTGGGCGGTGCACGAGCCGTACGGCGGTCCCGAGGCGCTGAAGCGGTTCGTCGACCGGGCCCACGAGCTCGGGCTGGGCGTCGTCCTGGACGTGGTGCACAACCATCTCGGCCCGTCCGGCAACCATCTGCCCGAGTTCGGCCCGTACTTCACCGACACGCATCACACGCCGTGGGGCGCGGCCGTCAACCTGGACGCGCCCGGCTCGGACGAGGTGCGCGCCTATCTGCTGGGCAGCGCGCTGGCCTGGCTGCGCGACTACCGGCTCGACGGGCTGCGTCTGGACGCGGTGCACGCGCTCGCGGACACGCGCTCGCGCCCCTTCCTGGAGGAGCTGTCGGCGGCCGTGGACGCCCTGGGCGCGGAGACGGGCCGGCCGCTGTTCCTGATCGCCGAGTCCGACCTCAACGACCCGCGGCTGATCACGCCCCGCCGGCAGGGCGGCCTCGGCCTGCACGCGCAGTGGAACGACGACTTCCACCACGCCCTGCACACCGCGCTCACCGGCGAGTCCCAGGGCTACTACGGCGACTTCGCGCGCGACCCGTTCGCCGCCCTCGCCAAGACCCTCACCGGCGGCTACTTCCACGACGGCGCGTACTCCGGCTTCCGCGGCCGCCGCCACGGCCGCCCGCTGGACCGCTCCCGGGTGCCCGCGCACCGGCTCCTCGGGTACGCCCAGACCCACGACCAGGTCGGCAACCGCGCCCAGGGCGACCGCCTCTCGGCGTCGCTCTCGCCGGGCCTGCTGGCGTGCGCGGCCGCGCTGACGCTGACCGCCCCGTTCACGCCGATGCTGTTCATGGGCGAGGAGTGGGCGGCGGGCACCCCCTGGCAGTACTTCACCGACCACACCGACCCGGAGCTCGCCGAGGCCGTACGCCGGGGCCGACGGCGGGAGTTCGCGGCGCACGGCTGGGCCGAGGAGGACGTGCCCGACCCGCAGGACCCGGCGACGCGCGAGCGCTCCTGCCTTGACTGGTCCGAACCGCGGCGCGAGCCGCACGCGCGCGTGCTGGCCTGGTACCGCGAGCTGATCGCGCTGCGGCACGCGCAGCCCGACCTCACCGATCCCGACCTGGCCGACACCAAGGTCGCCCATGACCCGCGGGCGCGCTGGCTGGCCTTCCGGCGCGGCGACGTCCGGGTGGCCGTCAACCTAGGCAAGGGGCCGGCCGCGATCCCCCTCGGCCCCCGCCCGGCCCGCGTGCTCGCCGCATGGGAGCCGGTGGCAGCCCCGGGTCCGGACGGCCTGCTGCATGTGCCCGGGGAGGCGTGTGTGGTCCTGGAGCAGGAGTGAACGCTGCTACTCCCAATCCTCCTCGTCCGCCCCGCCCCTGCCGCGCTCCCCGTCCTCGCGGAACTCCGTGACCCGTTCCAGCAGGATCGCCTCCCAGGCGCGCCGCAGCCGCGTCCGCGGGAGGGTGAGCGCTTCGACGGCGCGTGGGCCCGTCCCGGCGGCGTCGAGGTGCTGCGCGAGGCGCACGACGGTGTCGCAGCGGGCGAGCCACAGGCCGCGCAGGCAGGGGCGGGCGCCGTATCCGGCGAGGGTGGCTGCGCGGACGGCGGCGCCGGAGCCGACGGCGAGGGCGAGACCCGCGATGTCCTCGGCGGGATCCCCGACGACCGCGTCGGTCCAGTCGAGGACGCCGCGCACCCGGCCGTCGGCGCTCACCACGAGGTGCTCGCCGCGCAGGGCGTGGTGGACGAGGACCGCGGTGGCCGGCTGGGCGGCGAGCTGGGCCGCCCCGGCCGGGGTGAGCTGGTGGAGGCGGGCGGCATCGAACTCGTCGGCGCGGGCGAGGCGTTCGGCGGCGGTCACGGCCATCCGGCGCAGCGCCTCCAGGGAGCGCGGGGCGGTCCGCGGCACGCCGAGCGCCTCGGCCTGCCGGGGCGGCGCCTCACGCAGTCCCCTGAGCAGTCCGGCGAGGTCGGCCTCGCCGACGGCCGACACGTCGTGCTCCTCGGCCGTGCCGCCGGGCAGCCTGGTGTCGAGGGTGTAGGCGAGCCCCGGGGACCACTCGCCGTGCGCGACGCTGGTCGGCACGGCGACCGGGACATGCGGACGGACGAGGTCGCGCAGCCGCAGTTCACGGCGGCGGCGCAGGGTTGCCTCGCGGTCGACGGCGAGGCGCAGCACATGGCGGGAGCCGACCCACCACGTGGTGTGCGCGCCGCCCTCGGCGACGGGCCGTACCTCCGGTCCGATGCCGCCGGCGCCGCCCTCCTCGAGGAGCGCGCGGACCAGTCGGCGGACGGTGTCCGCGGTGGGTGTCGGTGCCTGGGTCATGGTCGCGCCGCTGCCGTTCGGGTGGGTGCCGGGAACTCCTGGAGGGCGGGTCAGTCCACTATGACCAGCTCACGGGTGGTGTCGTTGAGACGGCGGCCGCCGTCCTCGGTGACGGTGACGATGTCCTCGATGCGTACCCCGAACCGGCCCGGCAGGTACACGCCGGGCTCCACGGAGAAGCACATGCCGGGCACCAGGGGCCGCTCCTCGCCCTCGATCATGTACGGCGGCTCGTGGGTGGTGACGCCGATGCCGTGTCCGGTGCGGTGGATGAAGTACTCGCCGTAACCGGCGTCGGCGATGACCGCGCGGGCGGCCCGGTCGACGTCCTGGCAGGCGACGCCGGGCCGGACCGCGCGAAAGCCCGCCTCCTGGGCCTCGCGCACGAGGTCGTGGACGCGGCGTTCCTCGTCGGTGGGCTCGCCGACGTGGACGGTGCGGGAGGTGTCGGAACCGTAGCCGTCCTTGAGGCCGCCGAAGTCGAGGACGACCATGTCGCCGCGCTCGATGACCCGGTCGCCGACCTCGTGGTGCGGGTTGGCGCCGTTCGGCCCGGAGGCGACGATGGTGAAGTCGACCTGGGAGTGCCCGAACCGGCGCAGCAGGTCGGCGAGGTCGGCGCCGACCTCCGTCTCCCGGCGTCCGGCGAAGGGAACCTTCCGGATCTCCTCATACGTTGCGTCTGCGGCCGCGCCCGCGGCCGCCATGAGCTCCAGCTCCGCCGCGTCCTTGACGGCGCGCAGCATGGGCAGGGCCTCGGTGAGGGAGGCGTAGGAGGTGGCGGGCAGGGTCTTCTGCAGGCCCAGCAGGTGCATCGCCCAGGCGTTGTCGCTGATCCCGAACCGACCGCCCTGGTCGAGGAGGCCCGAGGTGAGGGCGTAGGGATCCTTGCCGTCGGTCCAGTCCCGCAGGGTGAGCGCCGGGGCGCCGGCCGCCTTCGCGGCGTCGGGGGCCTCCAGGGTCGGCACGACGAGGACGGGGTCCCGGCCGGCGGCGAGGACGAGCAGGGTGAGCCGTTCGGTGGCGGCGGTGGGCGCGTAGCCGGTGAGCCAGACGAGATCGGGTCCGGGCGCCACGAGCAGTCCGGCGAGTCCGGCGTCGGCGGCCTCGCGCGCGGCCCGCTCCATGCGGGCCCGGTAGTCGTCGGCGGTGAAGGGCGCGGGGACGGTGCCGGTCATCCGGGCCTCCCAGTGAAGAGCGTGGCGACTGACGTGTGAGGAACGTGGTGACACCGGTGTGGTGACCACGGGCAGCATCCTGCCCGTACGACGGGGGTCGCGCGAGCCGGTTGCGGGGGTTTCGGGCGGGTGAGCGGCCCGGATCAGGCGTCCAGGGCCATGCGCAGGCCGAGGAGCAGCAGCACACCGCCGGACACCTGCTCCAGGCGACGGCGCACCCCGGCCCGGGACAGGACGGTCTTCAGCCGGCCCACGCACCACACGTACAGGCTGTAGTAGCCGACCTCGTAGAGCGCCCAGAGCGCGGCGAGTCCCACCATGGTCGGCAGGTGCGGGGCGTCCTGCGGTACGAACTGCGGCAGGAAGGACAGGGCGAACACGGCGGCCTTGGGGTTGGCGAGGTTCAGCAGCAGTCCGCCCCGGTAGGAGGCCCAGCCGCTCTGTTCGACGCCCGCCCAGTCGCCGTCGCCCCGCTCGCCGCCCTGCGCCGTCCGACGGGCCTGCCACAGCGCCCGGGCGCCGAGCCAGACGAGCACGACGGCGCCGACGACGCGCAGCACGTCGTACGCCACCTGGGAGGCCGTCAGCAGGGCGCTCAGGCCGAACGCGGCGACCACGCCCCAGACGAACACCCCGGTCTCGTTGCCGAGGACGGTCAGGAAGCCGGAGCGGCGGCTGCGCAGGGACTGCTTGACGATCAGCACGGTGCTGGGTCCGGGCGAGGCGGCGACGAGGGTGCAGGCGCCCAGGAACGCCAGGAGTGAGGTCAGCATGGCGTTCATGGTGGCGCGGAGTAGCTGCGGGGGCCAGTGGTTTGCTTCCGAGCCGTCTCAGGTGACTACGCCGGGGACCGCCGTCAGCTGCTGGTAGCCGCCGCTGCCGTGGCGCACGGTCAGTTTCACCGCCCGGCCCGGCCGGGCCTCGTCGACCGCCCGGGCGAGGTCGGTCGCCGAGTCGATCCTGGTGCTGCCGAAGGTCAGCAGGACGTCGCCGCGGACCAGGCCCGCCGTGTAGCCGGGGCCGGGAATGTGGACGGCGACGACCTTGGCGCCCGCTTTCTCGGCGTCCACGACCTCCAGCCCCAGCGTGGCCTCGGCGGGGCGCGGTGACGCGGTGGCCGCCCCGGACGCCCCTGACGCCCCTGACGCCCCTGACGCCCCTGGCGGTACGGGAGGGCCGCCGCGGCCAGGGGCGGACCCGGCGCCCGGCATGCCCTGCCCTTGCAGTTCGGCCAGTCTGCTCATGCCGATCACGGTCGCCCCCACGGTGCCGAGTCCGACGCCGGACAGGACCAGGACGGTGCCGACGGACAGGCCGAGGAGCAGGGTCGTCAGCCGTCGGCCGCGGCGGCGCGCGGCGTGCGGACGCCGGCCCTTGTCGCCCTGGTCGGCACCGCCGCCTGGCTCCTGCCCCGGCATCGGCTTGGGACGCAACGCTGTCTGTTCCATGGATCGCCTCCGGCTGGTGCTCTACCCGGCGCACCGGCGCACCACGAGCCACGAACGAGTGAGACTGACCCACGCCGCGGCCGCAACGGGGTCAGGAGATCAACAGGCGTGGAGCGGGTGGTGTGGTCGGCGCGAGGTCCGGCAGGAAGCCGTGGGTGCGGCGGGCCAGGTACGCGGGCTTGTAGCGGTCGACCTCGCGGTGCCAGTGCAGGATCCCCGACAGCCAGTTCTGCAGGTCGGCGACGTACTCCCCCATGGCCTCGCGGGCCTTGGGCGAGAGGTCGAAGTCGTCGCAGAGGACGGGCAGGTCGTGCGCGATGATGTGCTCGAACTGCTGCATGCGCTGGGTCATCAGGTCGTGGACGATGCCCAGTGCGGTCGGGTAGTCGCAGCCGAAGAAGTTCTGCACGACGAGGATCGCGTTGTGCATCTCGCCCTCGTACTCGATCTCCTTCTGGTACGAGAAGACGTCGTTGGTGAGGCATGCGTAGTCCGCGGCGGCGTTCTCCAGCGCGCGCACGACGCCGCTGCGGTAGACCTCCGGCGGGACGGCGGGGCTCTGGCCCATGCGGCACAGGCTCAGGGTGAGGTCGGAGCCGAAGGTGGCGCGGCGCATCTCCAGGTAGTCGACCGGGTCGGGGACGCGGTTCTGGAGCTGGTTGGACAGCTCCCACACCCAGCTCTCGGTCATGGCGTCGACCGCGTCGCGCAGGGTGCGCCGCTGGTCGGGGGTCATGTCGGCGGCGGTGCGCGCCCACAGGTCGATCAGGCCGCGTTCCATGCCGTTGCCGGGGACGACGGGCGTCTCCTCGCCGTCGACGGGCATGCAGGCCGACAGCCGGGCCGTGGTGAGACGGGCGGCGGCCAGGTCGCGGCGGCCGCCGAAGACCAGCGGGTAGTAGTCGTCGCCGTAGGTGCCCCAGGCGAGCCACTGGGCGCTGAGGTCGAGGGCCTCGGGCGTGGCGTCGGGGTCGAGGCCGGCCGAGCAGAGGGGGAGGTCGTAGGCGGCGAGCTTGTCCTCGTCCCAGACGCCCTCCCGCAGCATGCCCATGCGGTGCATCCAGGCGGTCAGGCGTGGACGGCACGCCTGAAGGTGCGGGCTGAGCCCGACCTGGAACGGCATGTGGAAGTCGGGCAGCAGGGACGGGCCGACCTTCTGGAACGGCACGTGCGCGTACGCGCGCAGGCGTTCGGCGGCGGCCGAGGCGAGCAGCGCGCCGACGTCGGCGGCGGAGGTGCCGGGGCCCGTCAGCTTCTGCCAGGGCGCCTCGGGCGTGGCGCCCTTGTTCATGTAGCGGCTGGAGCGCATGTGCCATTCATGGCCGCCGGACTGCCAGTCCTGCAGGCCCTTGGCGTAGGCGGCGACCGCGAGGACCTCCTGGGGCGTGAGGCCCTTGTCCAGGGCGAGCGCCGGCACTTCGGTGAAGGCGGTGTGCTCGAACTGGTGGAGGCGGGAGGTGAGGATGTCGTTGACGGTGTCGGCGGCCTCCTGGGCAGTGCAGCCGAAGAACCTCTCCAGGACGAGCACCCCGTTGCTGTTCTCGCCCTCGTCCTCGACCTCGCGCTGGTAGGAGAACAGGTCGTTGCGCAGGTGCACGGCGTCGGAGAAGGTCTCCATCAGCACCCTCAGCGGCCTCGACCCGGCGACGGCGGCGGGCACTTCGGCGGTCGCGTACTCCACGAGCCCCGCCGACCAGGGCGCACCGCCCACCTTGCGGCGCATCTCGATGTACTCGACGGGATTGGCGATCCGCCCCTCGTCGATGTTGGACAGCTCCCACATCGACTCGTTGAGCAGATGCTCCGTCGCCACGGCGAACCGGCGGCGCCAGTCCTCGGACATGGCCGGCACGGTGCGCGCCCACAGGTCCTTCAGCCCCGCCTCGACCGGGTTCTGCGGCTCGGGCACGGGCGTCGCCAGGTCCAGTGGCATGAACAGCGGCAGCCGGTCCAGGTGGGCCTTGCCGGCGGCGCGGTCGGGGGTGCGCTTGAACATGTCGAGGAAGTGGTCGTCGAAGAAGAACACCCACACGTACCAGTCGGTGATCAGCGACAGCGCGGGTCCGTCGCAGTCGGGGTGGGTGTAGGCGCAGAGCAGGCCGTAGTCGTGCGCCTCCAGGTCGGCCTGCTCCCAGATCCCGGACCCCTCCAGCATGCCCATGTCGCGCGCCCACTGCGTCGAGTGGGCCCGCGCCTGGTCGACGTGCGGGTTCAGGCGCGCGGGATGCGGCATGTAGAAGTGCGGGAGTTCGAACGGTTGCGTCATGGCCGGGCCCTACCCGGGGGTCCGAACGGCCATCCGCCGGGCAGCACATGATCACACCATCGCGTGAATCGGGCGGGAAGCGGTGAACCGTACGGGAGTCGGCGGTCCCGTCAGCGGGTCCCCCGCACCACCTGCCCGATCCTGGTGCGCAGCGCCGTGAACTCGGGCAGGCTCCGGGTGGTGATCTGATCGCGTTCGTCCCGGAGTTCGACCGGCAGGTCGAGGGCGACGCGGGCGCCGGGCCCCGGGGTCAGCACGACGACGCGGTCGCCGGCGTAGACGCTCTCGTCGATGTCGTGGGCGACGAAGACGATGGTGGCGCCGTCGGTGCGACGCACCTCCAGGAGAAGGTCCTCCAGGTCCTCGCGGGTCTGTGCGTCGAGGGAGCCGAAGGGTTCGTCCATGAGGAGCAGGGAGGGCCGGCAGACCAGCGCGCGGGCGATGGCGACGCGTTGCCGCATGCCGCCGGAGAGCTGCCAGGGGTGCCGGCGGGCGGTGCCGTCGAGAACCACGCGCGCGAGGATGCGGGTCGCCTCGGCGCGGCGGGCGGCCCGGTCGAGCCCTGTCGGCGCAGCGGCAGGGCGACGTGACTTGACGCGGCCTCCCGGCATCATCCTCGGGCAACGCCCCCGCGCCTCAGCCGCGCAGCTGGATCAGCGCATGTGTCCCGCCGGTGCGCCAGCGTTGCCCCTCGGCGGCGACCAAGGCGGCCTCGGTGTCGGCGTCCAGGCCCGTGATGACCTCGGACTTGAGTGTGCGCAAGGCCGCGACCGGGCCGGGGAAACAGGCCGTGGCATCGGCGAAGGGGGTGGTCGGGGCCCAGCGGCTGTCGCCCACCAGACGGCGGTAGTTGAGGTCGCCCTTCACGATCGTCAGGGTGGCGGTCGCGAACTCGGCCCGCAGGTCGTCCGGCATGTCGGCGTACGGCAGCGGGGCCGCGGAGAACGGGTGGGCGCGGACCGCCAGACTGCCGTCCGCCATGGCCGCCCACAGACGTCGTCCGTGGTCGGCGGCCGCTCCCCGCGCGCCCGTCAGCTTCCGCAGCGCGTCGACGACATCGGCCGTCGTGGCGTCGGAGACGTAGTACGGGTACGGCTTGACGTGCAGGACCACCCGGTCGCAGCGCCGTTGGGCGAGCAAGTGCGCGGCCAGGAGAAGATCGGGGATCAGCTCACGGCCCGCGTTGTCGGCGACCAGACACAGGGTGCGGGCGGGGGCAGGCGTAGGGGTGGGGGCGCGGGTCGGACTGGGCGTGGGAGTGCCCGTACGGGTACCGGTCCCCGCTTCCGCTTCCGCTTCCGCTTCCGCTTCCGCTTCCGCTTCCGCTTCCGCTTCCGCTTCCGGCAGCAGGGACCACAACTTCTCGCTGTCGTCGGCGACCAGCCCCGGTACGGCGTCCCGTTCCTCGGCCTCGGCGTCGGAGAGCCGGAAGCCGAGGTCGGCGCGGTTGCCCCAGAGGGAGCCGTGCAGGAGAGCCCGGGACCGCTCCTCGACCGGGCGGTCCTCAAGGGTGTCGAGCACGTCCAGTTCCTCGTCGGTCTCGGGCGCGTCGAGCTCGGCGAGCTTGAAGGGACGGAAGGGGTCGATGCCCTGCCAGGGGCCGGGGCCGAAGTAGCCCACCGCGTCGAGGAGTTGACGGTAGAAGTAGCTCTCCGACCACAGCCAGGGCACGTCGAACCAGGATCGGCCGGCGTACGCGTCGAGACCCCAGGTCCGCCATCGGTCCCGGTCGTGCGCGTCGTCGCGGAGCGGTTCGATCACACCCTTGGTACAGCTGGCCAGCAATGCGTCCAGGCCTTGGTGGACTTCAGGACCGTATGGGAACGCGTCCCGCACCTGCCGGATGATCGCCGGATGCCGTTCGGCCAGGACGCTGTGCGGGAACGAGCCGGGCTCGTTGGCGAGGATCACGGGCGGGGCGGGGATGTCGGGCATGCCGATCACCGTATCGCGGGGGTGCCGGACGAAGGCCGCACGCGGCACCCGCACGCACTGCGCGGCCACCGGACCACAGGCAGCCGCCAAGCAACCACCGAGCAGCCACCGAGCAGCCACCGAGCAGCCACCGAGCAGCCACCGGGGCGACCCTCTCGGTCGCCCCCCGGTTGCGTGCCCCTGCGCGGTGCGTTGCCTGCCCTCACACCCCTCACACCACGGCCATGATCTCCCGTTCCAGTCGCGCCGCGAGGCTCAGATAGCGGGGTCGGCGCGGTACCGGTACCAGGCCCCGGATGAGGACGTGCCACATCTCGGCCATCCGGCGGGGGAGTCGGCCCGCGGGTTCGCGGGAGCGGCCGACCACTCGGGTGCCCACGAAGAAGCAGACCAGGGAGTGGGCCACGGCGTCGACGTCGACGTCCGGGTGGATGTCGGACTCCTTGACCGCCCCGCCGAGCCGTCGGGAGATCAGATCCAGCAACTCCGCGAAGGGATGCGGCAGGGGCGGCCGTACCGCCACTCCCCCGGTGGCGAGTCGCAGGCCGGCCCGGGCGATCGGACCCTCGACCGACAGCCGCGTCAGACCGAACGTCAGACGTATCAGCGCTTCGAGGGAGCAGTAGCCGCGGTCGTCGATCTCGCCGGCGAGCCGGCGTGCGGCCTGGGACTGCAACTCCATGATGGCGTGGGCCAGATCCTCCTTCGCCGCGAAGTGGAAGTAGAGGGCGCCCTTGGTGACATGGGCGTGCTCGACGATGTCACTGAGGCTTGTCGACTCGTAGCCGTGCCGGTCGAACAGGTCGGCGGCGGCCGTGATGATCGTCGTGCGGGTCTGTTCGGCGCGTAACTGCCTCGCCATCGACTGGTACTCTCCCGGGCCGGTAAAGAACGGGTCATGCCGTTTTTTCTTACCCCGCGTACACAATAGCTCACGGTACGGGGGTACTGACCATGCATGCGAAGACCGCCGACTCCCCCTGCAGTCCCCCGACTTGCCCGTAGATCACGGGCCCGCCGAGCGGCAGCCTCCCATGACAAACGTACCTCGGGCATAGTCGAGGTGACCACAGAAAAAGACGGGGTGCGCGGTTTCTGCACGCAACCGTCGAAGGGTGAGGCCTTGGAGAGATCTGGTGACACGTGCCATCGCACCCCGAGTGCCCCTCACCCGGCAGAAACACAGGGCGAACACGGCCCGTCTCGGAAAGCGGTCCCGGAAACCGCCTTAAGCCGCGCCCGGTAAACGGTCCCGGAAACAGACGTAGGGCGGGCCGGCCGGTGTCCATCCACACCGGCCGGCCCGCCCGTTCATCGCACGCGGCGACTGCAGGAGTCCGCTCAGAAGGTCAGCTTCCAGCTGTTGAGGGTGCCCGTGTCCTGCGCGGCCGTGTCCTGGACGCGCAGCTTCCAGGTGCCGTTGGCGGCTTCGCTGGACGCGTTCACCGAGTAGGTGGTGCTGACGTTGTCGGCGGAGTCCGAGGTGCTGGCCGCCTTCAGCCGGTAAGCGGTTCCGTCGGGGGCCACCAGGTCGATCACCAGGTCGCCTCGGTAGGTGTGGGTGATGTCGACGCCGACCTGCAAGGCGCTCGGCGCGTTGCCGGTGCGGCCGCTGACGGCGATGGAGGACTCGATCGCGGAACCGTTGTCCGGGATGGCGACCGCGGTGGTGTTGGAGAAGGTGGTGCCCCCCGTGGAGCCGCCGGAGCCGCTCACCGCCTGCACCGTCTTGGCCGCGTCCGCCAGGCCCGCGCCGCAGCCGCCGGAGCAGGAGCCGGGCAGGGCACGGGCGTTGTTCTTGATGGCCGTCTCGATCTGCGCCGGGGTCAGCGAGGAGTTCGCCGACTTCACCAGCGCGACCAGGCCCGCGATGTGCGGGGTGGCCATGCTGGTGCCCTGGTAGTAGGCGTACGACTCGGTCGACGGCGTCTTCGTGCCGGAGTTCAGCGTGGACAGGATGCCGTTCGCGGTGCCGGTGCTGGTCTGGCCGCCGGGCGCCGAGATGTCCACGAGGGAACCGTAGTTGGAGTAGGAGGCCTTGGCGCCGGTGCGGTTGGTCGCCGCGACCGAGATGACGTTGTTGCAGTTGCCCGGCGAGTGGTTCGCGACGTTGTCGTTCTCGTTTCCGGCGGCGACGACGACGGTCGTGCCGCGGTTCACGGCGGCGGTGATCGCGCTCTGGGTCGCCGAGGTGCACGCCCCGTCGCCACCCAGGCTCATGTTGATGACCTTGGCGACGTTGGAGTTGGCGGGGACACCGGAAACGGATCCGCCGGACGCCCAGGTGATGGCGTCGATGATGTCGGAGTCGTAACCGCCGCACTTGCCGAGCACGCGGACCGGCGAGATCTTCGCGCCATACGCGATGCCCGCGACGCCCTTGTTGTTGTTCGTGACGGCGGCGATGGTGCCGGCGACGTGGGTGCCGTGCCAGGAGGAGTTGCTGGCCGGGATGCCGGAGCCGCACTCGTTGGCGGCGTAGTAGTCGCCGGGGTCGGCCGGGTTGCTGTCGCGGCCGTCGCCGTCGACGGAGACCGCGGTGTCGGCGATGAAGTCGTAACCGCCGACGATGTTCGCGGCGAGGTCGGTGTGCGCGACGTAACCGGTGTCGATGACGGCGACCGTGACGCCGGTGCCGGTCGAGGTGGCCCAGGCGCCCGGCACGTTCATGCCGGCGGTGGACTCGAAGAGGTCCCACTGCTTGGCGTACTCGGTGTCGTTGGGGTCGGCCTTCGGCTTGTTCAGCCGGTCCGGGACGACGTAGGCGACCTGCGGGTCGGCCTGGTACCGGGCGACGACGTCAGCGACGTCCGCCTTCGTCAGATCGTCGCCCAGGTCGACCAGGGCGGCGCCGGTGCCGAGCCGGCGCTGGAAGTCGACGTCCTCGCCGGTCTCCTTGCCCTTGGCGGCGGCGTCGGCCTCGGCGGCCGGGTTGGACTTGGCCTCGGCGGCGCCCGACTTGTAGCCGACGATGAGGCGCTCGGCCGGGGTGCCGGGCGCGGCCTCGGTCTGGGCGGCGGGAACGGCGGAAGCCGGGGAAACGGTTTCCTGGGCGGCGACGGCCGAGGCGGTGGAGGCGGCGGTGAGCAGGGCCGCGGAGAGCGCGGCGGCGGATATCAGTTTCCGTCTCAGGGCAGGTGACGTGCGCAAGGGCGTGCCTTTCGTGGCCGGCTCCGGGCAGCGCGGAGCGGCGGGCGATTCGCTTCGGTGTCGAAGCGGCGGGGGGTGCATCGAAGAGCAGCGCGGAAGGCCGGCCAGGCGCGGGCGCCGATCCCGTCGGGGTTACCTGTGGGTCGGCTGTGGTGGAACGATAGGCAAAGGATCAGTCATGCCGATACAGGGGAAACCCTCGATCCGGCCGGGAACCCACCCTCGACGGACCCGCCCGGTCAGACATCGCCCGTTTTGGTCCATCGCTCAGTCCGTCGTTTCATCCACCGCTCAGTCCGCCGTTTCATCCACCGGGGACGGACGGGTGTGCGCTGAACGCGCAGGGCCGGTTTCCCGTACTGACGACAGACCGTTCCCGCGCCGGCCGAGGAGACGTCCCCGATGCCCCGCACCACCGCACACCGCACCGCAGCACTGGCGGTCGCCACCGTGAGCCCGCTCTTGTTGGGCCTGTGGAGCGCCGCACCGGCCCAGGCGCACGGCGCCCCCACGGATCCGGTCAGCCGGGTGTACGCCTGCTCCCCCGACGGCGGCGCCGACGCGAGGACCGCGGCCTGCCGGGCGGCCGTCGACGCGAACGGCACCTCGTTCGCCGCCTGGGACAACCTGCGGGTCGCGAACGTGAACGGTCGCGACCGGCAGACCATCCCCGACGGGCAGTTGTGCAGCGGCGGTCTGGCCGCGTACAAGGGGCTGGACCTCGCCCGCGCCGACTGGCCCTCGACCCGACTGACGCCGGGCGGGACGCTGCGGATGACGTACGCCTCGACGATCCCGCACACCGGCACGTTCAAGCTGTATCTGACGAAACCTGGATACGACCCGTCGAAACCGCTTACCTGGTCCGATCTTCCGGAGCGCCCGTTCGCCGAGGTCAAGGATCCGGCGCTGACGAACGGCGCCTATCACCTCACGGCGAAGCTGCCCGCTGATCGAACCGGACGTCAGATGCTCTACACGATCTGGCAGAACACCAGCACGCCCGACACGTACTACTCGTGCTCGGACGTGGTGTTCTCGGAAGCGGTTTCACAGAACAAGCCGGAGAGCGGCACGACGACCGAAGCGCCCGCTGCAGCCACGCCGAAGCCCTCCGCGAGCCCGACGCCGACCCAGGCGTCCACGGTGTCCGGCGGTCCGTCGGCGCCCGCGGCGCCCGACGCCGCGGGCGCGCAGGCCGCCGTGGCCAGTCCGCAGAGCACCCCGGTGGCAGCCGACAGCACGCCGGGCTCCGGGCCGTCCGCGCCCATGCTGGCGGGCGGCGCCGCGGCGGTGTTGGTGCTCACCGGCGGCGCCGCCCTGGTGGTACGTGTGCGTCGGCGCTGACCGGCGTCCGGACGGCGTCAGGTCGTCCGTCCGTACGCCGGTCGCCCATGTGCGCAGACGCTGCCGCCCCATCGCTGGGGCGCTGATGGGTCAGTTGACGATGACGGCCGCGGATCCGTCGGTCACCGGGGCGTACTTCGCGGTGAAGTAGCCGTTGGCGAAGCAGAGCGACGAGCCGGACGTCTTGGTGAACTGCTGGCTGGTGAAGTTGATGCTGTTGTCGGTGTTGCTCGTCGTGCCGGTCAGGCTGGGCGCCTGGTAGACGCAGTTGATGCTGCCCAGCAGGGTGCGCAGCACGACCGTGGTCTGGATGGTGGAGCCGCTGGCCGGGGTCACGGTGAGGGTGCCGCCCGACCCCACGCTGGCGGTGTACGGCAGGTTGTTGACCGTGATGCTGGTGACGCCGAGCACGCCGACCACGTTCGCGGTGCAGTTGCTGAAGGAGTGCGCGGTCAGCGACTCGGAGGCGGTACCGGGCGCGGTCGGGTTGTCGGTGACGGTGGCGCTGAACGCGGACGTGCCACAGGAGACGCCGCTGGTGCCGGTCGCGCTGGAGTACAGCGTGGCGGCGGTGCCGCTGGCGAGCGACGCGTTGAGGACGTCACCGACGGCGACGTCGCCGCCCGCGGTCGTCAGCACCGCACCGGCCGCGGAGGCCGGGGTGACTGCCGTCAGGGAGAGGGCGGCGACAGTTCCGGCGAGGGCGAGGAGGGAGCGGGAGCGGGTGCGCATGCGAGTGCCTCTTTCTCAAGTGGGGCTTTTTGCGGGGGAGTTGGGTGGTTCAAGGGGGTAGGGGGTGGGGGGGTGAGGTGAACCGGCGCGTTGCGCTTTCGAGCAACATGGGAGGACGCGGGTCGGCGTCCGCCGCTGCCGGCCCGTGACGCCTTCTCCGTACGTGACGGACCGGCAACGGCAGCCGGCCGGTGACCGGCCGGAGGCACTGGCGAGTGCTCCGGCCGGGCCGGGCGGAAGGGGCGACCGGTCGCGGCCCGCAGGGGGAAGCGGCCGTGCCGGTGCCGTGAAGGGACAAGCTCGGGACCAAGGGTCCGTACTGGCTGAAAAGAGTCCGGGAGTGCGGACGATGTCCGCCGCACTGCGGATCCGGCGCCACGGATCCGGGCTCAGCCAGGGAGAGTTGTAGACCTGAGGATCAGTCAACGTCAAGGCTCGACACGGAAGTTGATGACCCAACAGATAAATGCGACGGCCCGAGACAACGAGTGATCCACAGGCGGTACATAATGAACACTCTTTTTCCACATCTCCCTTGACCCGTAGATGTAACCATCGGTAACTTCCAGGGTGGCTACTGCCGCGTAACCAGAAAGCCCTTGCGATTTCCGGGAGTTGCGAGGACGTGTGCACGGCAGCCGCTGTCCGCGCCAGGGCAACGTGCCACTGAAGCCCGACCCGCATGACTTAGCGCATGGGAGCAGACATGGCCTCGTCCCCGGACGTCACGTCGTCCGCAGACAACACCCCCGAGAACCCCGAAAGCGGTTCCGCAGAGAGACGTGGCCGGGTCCGGCTGCGCCGGGCCGCCGTGATGGCGGTGCCCGCCACCTTCGTCGCCGCAGGGCTCGCGGTCCTCACCGCGCAGGGCGCTCTGGGTGTGCAGTTCGCAATCTCCGGCATGCCGTTCGTGGTCACCGCCGACAGGCTCGACGGCGAAGGGTTCGCGCAGTTCGGCGGACTGGACAACATGATCGAGAACAGCCCCAACCAGGGGGACACCGGCGGCCAGGTCCTGGTCGTCACCTCGGTCGTGAAGAACGGCAAGATCACCAATATGTGCCAGAGCGTCGACCTCGGCGGCATCCAGCTCGTCCTCAGGGCCGGCGGCGGGTCCAACCCGGTGAGCGTGAAGAACCTGGCGATCGACTCCGACCAGATCACGGGCGACGCCGAGTTCAACAACATCGAGATCGGCCGTGACTCCAGCACCTTCGACAAGGTCCCGATCCAGGGCCCCGCGGGTGTCTACGGACAGCAGGCCGACACGGTCGTCATCAAGAACCTGTACCAGCACAACTACGCGGCCACCGCCGCCGTCTTCAAGCTTCCCGGTCTGAAGATGAGCTTCTCGAGCGAGGGCTGCAAGTAATGACCTTCACCCAGTGGCGGGACCGCTTCCGCGGGTGGAGAGGCCACCGGCCCTTCGCAGGCGGCGTGCTGCTCGTCCTGGGCGGCGCCGAGATCCTGGTGACCATGAAGGCACCGCTTCCGGTCATCCTGCATGTCGGCATGCAGGGCCTGGCGGGTTACCTCCTGCCGACCCTCATGATCCTCTGCGGCCTGCTGATCCTCTTCAACCCGGCCCAGCGGCTGTTCTACTCGATCATCGCCATCATGCTCTCCCTGGGCACCTGGCTCACCTCCAACATCGGCGGCTTCGTCGTCGGCCTGCTGTTCGGCGCTGTGGGCAGTTGCCTGGCCTTCGGGTGGCTGCCCGACCAGGAGCCGCGCCAGAGCCGCCGCAAGCAGCGCAAGGAGGACCAGGCCGACCGGGCGGCCGAGACCATCCGTCAGAGCGGCGCCCTGCCCGGGGCGGGGAAGCCCGCCTGACCCACGGCGCCACTCACGGACCCGACTCGGCTCACGGACCCGACTCGCGGACCGAGAGCCACCTCACGGACCCGGCCGACTCACGTCCGGACAGGACACACGTCGTACGGTCCGTACGTCGCTTCACCACTCACCACCTCACCGGCGGGGCCGGGACGACCTGCGCACAGCGGGCCGCTCCCGGCCCCGCCGGTCTCGTTCTCGTCGTCCCCCTCGCTCCCGCACGCCTCTCCCCCGCGCCCTCCACCGTGCGTCATCCGAACAGGTGACTTGGGAACTTCTTTGCCGTCGCGGGGAGTTCTGCGGACGATCACTGCAATGGGTTCGAGGTGAAGGAGCGACACCGGCATGGTGTTCAAACGGCTGCTCGGGGCGATCGGCGTAGGCGGCCCCTCGGTGGACACGGTGCTCGACGGCGGGGCGGTGCTGCCCGGCGGGGCGCTGTCGGGGCAGGTCCGCCTGCGGGGCGGCGGTGCGGCCGTGGAGATCGAGGAGATCGGCCTGGAGCTGATCGCGCGCGTCGAGGCGGAGCACGAGGAAGGAGAGAGCGAGGGCGCCGTCGTCTTCGAGCGGTATGTCGTCGGTGGCGGCTTCCGGCTCGGCGAGGACGAGGAGCGCAGTGTGCCGTTCACGGTCATGGCGCCCTGGGAGACACCGGTCACCGAGCTGTACGGACAGCCGCTCGGCGTCGTCCTGGGAGTGCGCACCGAACTCGCCGTGGCCGACGCCCGTGACCGGGGCGACCTCGACCAGCTCGCCGTCCGCCCGCTGCCCGTGCAGGAGGCGGTCCTCGAAGCACTCGGACAGCTCGGGTTCGGGTTCCGCTCCGCCGACCTGGAGTACGGCCGCATCGGCGGCACCGGGCAACGGCTGCCGTTCTACCAGGAGATCGAGCTCACCCCTCCCCCGCAGTACGCGCACGCGGTGACCGAGATCGAGCTGACCTTCCTCGCCACTCCGTCCGACGTGGAGGTCGTGCTGGAGGCCGACAAGCGCGGCGGCCCGCTCACCCCCGGCCACGACGCGCTGAGCCGCTTCACGGTGCGCCACGAGGACGTCCCCGTCCTCGACTGGAACAGCGAGGTCGACGGCTGGATCCGCCGGCTGACCGAACACCGCGAGGCGTACGGCGCACAGGCATACGTCCACTCCGCACCGCACACCGACCACCACACGGAGCACGGCCCCGGCCCCGGCCCCGGCCCCGGCGTGGGTACGGCGGTCGCCGCAGGCGCGGCCGGCCTGGCCGTCGGGGTCGTCGGCGGGATGGTCGCGGCCGAAGTGGTCGACGAGATCGGTGACTTCTTCGAGGGAGAGGAGGAGGACGAAGCGGACGCGGACGAGGAGAGCGGCGAGGACTGAGGCGGACGGCTGCTCCAGCGCCCACCTGAGGTGCAGCGGGGCGAAGAGGCCGGCAGCCCGAAGGCCTCGGCCGCGCCGCTACCGGCGGCTGCGGACCGAGGCGTCGTTGCGCGTAGTCGGGCTGACGTACCCCCACCAGGCAGGCACCGCACAGTGGTTGGTCAGGCTCACGGCACGGTCACGGCTGCGGATGCAGGGATTTCCTCCGTCGAGCCGCCGAGGGTGAAGAATTCGTACATCGCCTTTCACCGCACTGCCGCCAGTGGGAGGTTGATCGCATGGACAGCGACGAGAACGACGCCATCGACACCGGGACGGCGCACTCCGCGCGAATCTACGACTACATCATCGGCGGTAAGGACCACTTCCCGGCGGACCGCGAGGCCGGGGACGCGATGGTCCGGGAGTGGCCCGCGCTCCCCGTTCACATGCGCGCCAACCGCGACTTCATGAACCGCGCGGTGCGTCACCTCGCACGGGAGGCGGGGATACGCCAGTTCCTCGACATCGGCAGCGGCATCCCCACCTCGCCCAACCTCCACGAGATCGTCCAGGCGGCGGCCCCGGACGCCCGGGTGGTGTACGTCGACAACGACCCGCTCGTTCTCGACCTGTCCCGCAACCTGATGGGCGGCACGCCCGAGGGACGCACGGCCTACCTGGAAGCCGACATGCGCGATCCGGCGAGCATTCTGGACGCACCGGAGTTCCGTACGGCACTGGACCTGAGCCGGCCCGTCGCCCTCACGGTGATCGCGATCGTCCACTTTCTGCTCGACGAGGACGACGCCGTCGGCATCGTCCGCCGCCTTCTCGACCCGCTGCCGCCCGGCAGCCATCTGGCGATGTCCATCGGCACCGCGGACTTCGCGCCCGCGGAGGTCGGCCGGGTCGCCCGCGAGTACGCGTCCCGTGGCATGCCGATGCGGCTGCGCACCCGCGCGGAGGCGGCGGGGTTCTTCACGGGCCTCGACCTCGTCGACCCCGGCATCGTCCAGGTCCATCGGTGGCGCCCCGACGGCACTGGCACCGAGGTGGTGCGTGACGAGGACATCGCGATGTACGGGGCGGTGGCACGCAAACCCTGAGTCCGGGACGGCCGCGCGGGATTGACGAACAGTCAACTCACCTGCGGACATGCTTCTCTCAGCTCTGCCGTCCGCGTCGTAGATCACAATGCGGCAGCGGCATCTCACCCCATGTGGTTGCTCACTTGACTACCACCGGTCACACACGGTTGGCTCCGAGCCAACGAAAGTCTTCCGCCGGGGCACACCCCCTCGCTCCGGCGCCGCTCGCCCCGTCCTCCTGCTCTGCCGCACAGCGAGGTGCAGCCCCCCATGAACACTCCCCTCCCGGCTCCCCCGTCTTCGGGGTCCCCCAGATCCGTGTCCTTCGCCGTCCTGGCCGCGGCCTGTTGCCTCCTCCTGGTCGGCTGCTCCGCCGTCACCTCGTCCGGCTCGGACGCGGACGCCGCGGACCGCTCGGGCAACCGGATCAAGCTCGCCCTGGTCACCCATGGCGCCAAGGGTGACGCCTTCTGGGAACTGGTGCGCAAGGGCGCCGAGGCTGCGGCCGCCAAGGACGGCGTCGACCTCACCTACGCCAGCGACTCCGACGGCGCCGGACAGGCCGAGCTGATGCGGGGCGCGATCGCCGACCGCGTCGACGGAATCGCGGTGACGCTGGCCAAGCCGCAGGCCATGAAGAGCCCGGTGGCCGCGGCCAAGGCGGCCGGCATACCCGTGGTCGGCCTCAACTCAGGTATCGACGCGTGGCGTTCGGCGGGACTGCTGGAGTACTTCGGCCAGGACGAGAGCGTCGCCGGGCGTGCCGTCGGAAGCAAGCTCGACGACCTCGGTGCGAAACACGCCCTCTGCGTCATCCACGAGCGGGGCAACGTCGCCTTGGAGGCGCGCTGTGCGGGCGTGAAGAAATCGTTCACTGGCCAGACGGAGATGCTCTACGTCGACGGAACGGACATGGACGCGGTGACCGCCGCCGTGACGACACGTCTCCAGCAGGACCCCGACATCGACGAAGTCATCGCCAACGGCGCGCAGTTCGCGCTCGCCGCGGTGCAGGCGGCCGGGAAGGCGGGCAGCAGGGCGAAGGTCGCCACGTTCGACCTCAGCAAGGACCTGGTCTCGGCCGTCCGTGACGGCAGTGTGCAGTTCGCGGTGGACCAACAGCCCTATCTCCAGGGATACCTGGCCGTGGACGCGCTCTGGCTCTACAAGACCAACGGCAACGTCAGCGGCGGCGGTGTGGCCCCCGTGCTGACGGGCCCGACCTTCGTCACGAAGACCAACGTCGCCGACGTCACCCGCTTCGCCGCCGCCGGAACCCGCTGACCTGGCAGGTCTCGCGTTTCCCCGCCGCTTCCTCCGTTTCCTCTTCGTCCCCCTCCCCCCGTTGATCGCCCTAGGACGACTATGTCTCCACGGACAGGCGCCCGGCGCCGCCGTCTCGGCTCCATACGTCTCTCCCTGATTCTCCTGGCGCTGGTGCCCAGCGTGACCCTCGCAGCCATGTGGGGTGTGACGACGACCCAGATGTTCACGGAGGGGCTGCGGCTGCGCGCGCAGACCGAACTGAGCCGGGCGACCGGCGCCATGGGCACCGAGGCAACGCTCTCACTGCAGCGGGAACGCAGTCTGTCGGCCGTGTGGCTGGCCTCGCCGGCCGGTTCCCGGGCCGCGCTGGACGCCCAGCGCAAGCAGACGGACGCGGCGGCCGCCAAGCTGACCGCCCGCAGGGACGACATCCAGCGGGCGCCCGCTCGTGTCAGGGACCGGTTGTACTCGGTCGTCGCCTCCGTCAGCAGCCTGGAGTACTACCGCGGCCAGGTGGACGATCCCACCGACATCACCGCCGCGCAGGCGCTGGACCAGTACACCTCGATCATCGACGACCAGATCCACGCCTTCCAGGAGCTGTCCCAGGTCGACGACGGCGACCTCACCTCGCAGGCGGGCCCGCTCGTCGCCCTGGAACACGCGGCGGAGCTGGTCTCCGAGGAGGACCTCCAGCTCACCCTGGCCGGGCCGAAGAAGCGGATGGACGAGAAGACGTGGGCCGGGTTCGCGCAGCTGGTGAACACACGGCGCTGGCTCGTGCAGGACCAGATCGTCCCCTCGCTCACCGGCGCCGCGAAGGAGCAGACCGAGAAGATCCTCACGAGCTTCCAGTGGCAGACCCTGCAAGCCGTCGAGGACAAGGTGCTCGCGGCCCGGGCGAAACAGAGCGAAAACGGTGACGTCGCGTTGCCGGACGTGCAGAAGGAGTGGCGCGCCGCACTCATCGACGTCTCCGACCAGTACCAGGCACTCATCCAGCGACAGACCGCCACGCTGCTGCGGAACAGCGCGGAGGAATCGCGCGGGCTGCTCATCAAGGCCGGCTCGCTGAGCGCCGGCGGTCTCGTCGCCCTGCTGCTGTGCGTCGGCATGTCCTGGCGGATCACCCGCTCGCTGTCCAGGCGGCTGCGCGGGCTGCGAGAGGCCACGCTCAGCCTGGCGCACGAACGGCTCCCGGACGTGGTGACCCGGCTCGACCGGGGGGAGACCGTCGACGTGGACTCGGCGACCCCGCCGCTGGACTACGGCAGCGACGAACTCGGCGAGGTGGCCAAGGCGTTCAACACGGCGCAGCGCACCGCCGTGCACACCGCGGTCGAACTCGCCGACACCCGGCGCGGTTTCCAGAAGGTCATCCTCGGCATCGCCCGGCAGAGCCAGAACCTGGTGAACCTCCAGCTCAGCAAGCTCGACGCGCTGGAACGGCGCCACCAGGACCCCGACATCCTGAGCGGCCTGTACGAACTGGACTCCACGGCAAGTCAGTTGCGCCGCTACGAGGAGAACCTCGTCATCATCAGCGGCGGTCGGCCAGGACGCAGCTGGTCGGAGCCGGTGGCGCTGATCGACATCCTGCGCAGCGCCGTCGGGGAGGTGGCCGAGTACCAGCGGGTGGAAGTGCACACCGAGGAGGAGGTGTGCACCGAGGAGGTGTGCATCGCGCCGCCCGCCGTGGCCGACGTGATCCATCTCCTTGCCGAGCTCATCGACAACGCGACGTCCTACTCGCCGGCGCCCAGTCCGGTCGGGGTACGGGCCGTACTGGTGGCCAAGGGCCTGGCGATCGAGGTCGAGGACCGCGGCCTCGGCATGTCCGAGGAGGACTACGCCTCGTTCAACGCCCAGTTGGCGGTCCCTCCGCAGTTCGACGTGGTGGCGCTCGCCGACGATCTGCGGCTGGGCATGTTCGTGATCGCCCGGCTCGCGACCCGGCACGGCATCACCGTGACCCTGCGCTCCTCGCCGTACGGCGGCACCAACGCCATCGTCCTGGTCCCGCACGACATCGTGGTCCGCGAGACCCCTGACTCCGAAACGCCGGCAACAGGCGGTGCGGTGCGGGAGACCGTCGACGAAATTCCGGAGACACCTCAAGAAACACGGGAACCGTCCGAATCGGCAGGGGAAACACCAGAAGCGACACAGGAGACATCCGCACCGGTACGGCAGAGGGCCGCCCGGGGCCGCGCCACGTCCACCCGGGAGCAGGAGCCCAGCGGGTCCGGCCCCGTACGGGATCGGGACCGGTCGCCCTTCCCGGCACAAGACACCCCCGACCGGACGCCCGACGCCCCGTCCCCGTCCCCGTCGCCGTCCCCGGCGGACGGTGCGTCGCCGGTGGGCCACTCGCCGCTTCCGAGGCGCACGACGTCGAAGTCGGCACACCACTCCGGCGGGGTGGCGGCGGCGACCGGCCGGGCCTCGCAGGCGGTCGCCCGCCCCGCCGACCTCGCCCCGCTGCCCCGCCGGGTGCCGCAGACCAGCCTCGCCAACGAGTTGCGCGAGGACTCCGCGGACTCCTCCTGGGGGTCCGTCGAGGAAGACGGTTTCCCGGACGACTTCACAGCGGAGCGCGCCGCCTCGTCGCTCGCCGCTTTCCAGCGCGGCACGCTGCGGGCACAGGCCGACACGGACAATGATGCCGACACCGACGTCTCGCTGTCGGGCCCGCAGGAAACGTCCTCCGAGGAGGCCACCCCTGGACCGCCGGTCGCCGCCGCAGGCACCGTCCAGACCCCGACACCGCCCACCGACCGCTCATGAAGGACACAGCGATGACACACTCCGTCCCCGCCACGAACACCCAACTCGACCAGCTGCTCACCGGGCTCGTGGACCGGGTCGCCGATGTGAACCAGGCCGTCGTGCTCTCCGAGGACGGGCTGGTGGTCAGCAAGTCCACCGGTTTCCTGCGGGAGGACGCCGAGCGGCTGGCGGCGACCGCGTCCGGTCTGATGAGCCTCAGCAAGGGCGTCAGCATGGACTTCCGCGGTGGCCCGGTGCGTCAGGCACTCATCGAGATGGCCCACACCTACCTGATCCTCACCTCGGCCGGCCCGGGGGCCCATCTCGTCGTGCTGGCCGGGAAGAACGCGGACGTCGGTGTCGTCGCGTACCAGATGAACATGCTGGTGAAGAAGATCGGCGAGCACCTCAGCGCGGCGCCGCGGGCCCATGTCGGTCCCGCCGTCCGCACCAACGGCGGGTGAGGTGAGCGTAGGCGACGAAGCAGGCCGGCTCGTCAGACCGTTCACCCTCACCGGCGGACGGACCCGGCCCAGCCGCGCCGACTTCACGCTCATCACGACGGTGACCGCGGTCGACCCGCCGCCCGAGCCGGCCGCCCGCCCGCAGCCGGAACACGCCCGGATTCTGCGGCTGTGCGCCCGGCCGGTCGCCGTGGCGGAGCTCGCGGCCCACCTCGACCTGCCGGTGAGCGTGGTCGTCATCATGCTCTGCGACCTGCTGGAGGCGGGCCTGATCACGGCCCGGCCGCCCCGTCCCGTCACCGGCGCCCGGGACATGGACCTGCTGCAGAAAGTGAGGGACGGCCTTGGCCGGATCTGATCCCACCGCTCGCACCACTCCCTCCACGCCCTCCGCTCCCTCCGCCGAGTCGGCGGCGCCCGACACGGTGAAGATCCTCATCGCGGGCGGTTTCGGCGTCGGCAAGACCACCATGGTCGGGGCGGTCAGTGAGATCGCGCCGCTGCGCACGGAGGAGCCGCTGACCGTCGCCGGTCTGGAGGTCGACGACCTGAAGGGCATCGAGGAGAAACGGTCCACCACCGTGGCTCTCGACTTCGGACGGATCACCATCGGCGCCGACCTGGTGCTGTATCTCTTCGGCACGCCCGGCCAGCAGCGGTTCTGGTTCATGTGGAACGACCTGGCGATCGGGGCCCTGGGGGCGGTGGTCCTCATCGACGTGCGCAGGCCGGAGTCGAGCTTCGCCGCGATCGACTTCTTCGAGCGCCGGAGCATCCCCTTCGTCGTCGGGGTGAACGGTTTCCACGGGTTGCATCCCTATGCGACGGAGGAGATCAGGGAGTCGCTGGCGCTGCCGCAACACGTTCCGGTGCTGTTGTGCGACGCACGGGAACGGGAGTCGTGCCGAGACGTCCTGATCGCCCTGATCGACCGCCTGATCGACGACGCCGAGGAGGCCGGACTCCGACCGAGCCCGACCCGCTGATTCCGGGCCGCGGGCAGGTCACCGCACCCCCGGAAACCTCGTCAGTGGGCTCCCGCGGCGCGCAATACGTCAACCGTCTCCGGGTGGGGTCCGGCGCTCGCCCACTCCAGGGGCGTCCACCCGGCGCCGTGGTCCTCGCGGAGGTTGGGGTCGGCGCCATGGGCCAGGAGGATGCGGACCGTGCCGGTGTGCCCCCAACAGGCCGCCGCGCACAGGGGTGTTCCCTCGGCACCGAGTCCATCGCTCTCGGCGTCGGCCGGCGCACCGGCTTCGAGCAGCCTACGAGCGGTGTCGGCGGCACCCTGAACGCAGGCCGCGTACAACGGCGTTGTTCCGTCGGCGTCGGCCATCGCCGGGTCGGCGCCGGCCCGGAGCAGTCGGTCGACCTGAGTCCCCATCTCGAACATCGCCGCCGCAACCAGACGCCTCGTCAGTTTCTTCTGCCGTCTCCTGTTCACGGTCGCCGAGACTAGCCCGGCCCGTCGGCGGGATCGTCCGGATTTTCCATGGGCCGCACACAGAAACAAGGCGGGAAACCGCTAAACGTGTCCCAGTGATTGACCTGCTCCTCTCACACCCCTACCTTCTGACCGACTCACCGAACTCTGTTCGACATTTCGGATGAAGGATCGGTGGCAGTCGGCAGCAAAGGGCACCCCCGCACCCCCTGGAGCGCACATGACCCCCAACCCGTCCCGCCGCCTCTTCCTCGGCGCGGCCGCCTCCGTCCCCCTGGCCCTCACCCTGGGCGTCCCGGCCGCCCACGCGGCCGACTCGGCGTACGTGATGGGCTACTTCACCGAGGCGAACGACCTCGGGGCCGGCACCGACTACGGTCTCCATCTCGCCGTCAGCACCGACGGGTTGCGCTGGATGCCGCTGAACCAGAACAACCCCGTGGTCACACCCACCGAGGGCGCCGGCGGGCTGCGCGACCCGTTCATCCTGCGCAAGCAGGACGGCACCTTCGTGGTCCTCGCCACCGACCTCAAGGGCACCGACTGGAGTTACGTCAGCCAGTACGTCCACGTGTGGAACTCGACCGACCTGCGTACCTTCACCGGCTACCACCGGCTGAAGCTGCACGACATGAACACCCACAGCTGGGCGCCGGAGGCGTTCTGGGACGCGAGCCGGGGGCAGTACGCGCTCATCTACTCCGCGGTCAACTCCAGCGGCCACAACGTGATCATGGTGAACTACACGACCGACTTCGTCACGGCCTCAGCTCCCCAGGTCTTCTTCGACCCCGGCTACGACGTGATCGACGGCGACATGGCCGTCGGCGTGAACGGCGTGAACTACCTCTACTTCAAGAAGGACCAGACGCTGGTGGGCGCGCGGTCCAGCTCACTCAATCCGGGGAGCTTCACGGTCTTCAACACGGGGGTCGCGCACGGCGGCACCGAGGCGCCGACCCTGGTCAAGTCCCTCACGTCCAACACCTGGTGGCTCTGGGGCGACACGTACACCCCCAACGGCGTCTTCTACGCCTGGCAGTCCACCGACCTTTCGGCGGGCACCTGGACCGCGCTCGACCAGAGAACGTACACGCAGCCGCTCAACTCCAAGCACTGCGGCATCACGACGATCACCAGCACCCAGTACACCGACCTGGTCGCCAAGTGGGGCGCGCCCACGTGGAACCGGCTCAAGTCCTACAACTTCCCGGACCGTTACGTCCGCCACTCCAACTACGTCGGCCGCATCGACACGTACCCGTTGGTTCCGTACACCGACTCGCAGTGGAAGCTCGTCCCCGGCCTGGCCGACAGCTCCGGGGTCTCCTTCCAGTCGGTGAACTACCCGACCCGCTACCTGCGGCACTACAACTACCAGCTCCAACTCGACGTGAACGACGGCACGTCGACGTTCGCCGGGGACGCGACGTTCTACCGTACGGCGGGCCTCGCGGACGCCGGCTGGTCGTCGTTCCGCTCGTACAACAACCCGACCCGCTACATCCGGCACTCGAACTACGTGCTGCGCATCGACCCGATCTCGACGTCCACGGAGCAGCAGGACGCAACGTTCTACGTGGGGTACTGAGCTCACAACTGGCAAAGGGTCGGCAGCAGTTGGGCCGCCGCTGTCACATCGTCGGTCAGTGGGCGGTCCTCCGTGCCGGCGGGCAGGGCGGCCGCAGCCACGGTGAAGACCTCCGTCGGCGACAGCACCGAGTGCGGGTGAGGGTGAGGGTGAGGGTGCATCCTCAACGCCCGTACGGCGGCGACGAGTTCGCAGGCCAGGACGGTGGTGTAGGCGTCCGTGGCGCGCAGGGTCTGGCGGGCGGCCTGTCCGGCGAAGCTGGCGGCCTCCTCCAGGCCCCGCGAGAGTACGGCGTGGCCCGCCGACGCGGGGGTGGTGCATGAACGCAGCTCCGCCAGCGCGGAGTTGGCGGTGTACTCCAGGATCATCGTGCCCGAGCTGCTCGCGGGCCCCGCCCCGAGGAACGCGGGCAGGCCGGTCAGCCCGGGGTCGCCGAGCGCGGCCAGACGGGCGGCGGAGAGCTGCGCGGTCTGCAACAGGGCGAGGTTGGCAGCGTCCAGGGCGAGGCCCAGGGGCGCTGCGAAGAAGCCGCCGTGGTGGTAGGCGGCGATGCCGTCGGGATCCATCAGGGGGTTCTCCGAGGGGCAGTTGACCTCCACCTCCAGGATCTCGCGCAGCCGCTCGCAGGCGTCCAGAGCGCAACCGTGCGCCTGGGGGAAGGCGCGGAACCCGAACGGGTCCTGGACCCGGCCGCCCGGGTGGTGGGTCGGCCGGTCGGGCAGTCCGAGCAGCCGCCGCACCTCACCGGCCGCGCGGGCGGCGCCGGCGTAGGGCCGCAGAGCGTGCACGGGTGCGGCGTACGCCTCCGGCGATCCCGACACCGCGGCGAGGGACAGGGCGGCGACGGCATGCGTGGCCCGCAACAGCATGTCCAACGCGCTCTGGGCGAGCGCGGCCTGCCCCAGCGCGAGGGCATTGCTGCTGAGCAGCGCCAGGGCATCACCGGGCTGGAGCATGACGGGCGCGGGGGTACCGGTGGAGGTGGGGGCGAGGGCGGACGCAGGACCGGGCGGGACAGCGAAGGTCAGGCCGGACGCTGGAGTCGGAGCAGAGCCGGCAACAGGGGCAGCGACGGCAACCGGAGCGGCCCCGGGGTCGAGGGCAGAGGCAGGATTCGGACCGCAGACGAAGACAGCAGCAGGTACGGATTCCACACCCGAGAGGGAAACGGGAGTCACAGGACCCGGGACGGAAACAGGAGCAGAAACAGACGCCGGGCCCAAAACAGAAACAGGCCCCGGGACGGAAACAGGGTCCGGGCCAGGACCAGGGCCCGGAACAGGACCAGGGCCCGGAACAGAAACAGGATCCGGGACAGGACCAGAACCCGGGACGGAACCAGGAACAGGCACCGGAGCGGACGCGGGAACCGGAACGGACACGGGAACCGGAACGGACACGGGAACCGGAACGGACGCGGGAACCGGAA
>NZ_JBITCT010000030.1:0-90627 GCF_044453465.1 Streptomyces sp. NPDC051677 | reverse complement strand
CGTAACGGACACGGGAACCGGAACGGACACGGGAACCGGAACGGACACGGGAACCGGAACGGACACGGGAACCGGAACGGACACGGGAACCGGAACGGACACGGGAACCGGAACGGACACGGGAACCGGAACGGACACGGGAGTGGGGGCGGTTGGAGTGCTGGGCCCCGGCAGCAGACCCGCGGACGCCTTCGGCTCGGGATTCGCCTTCCGGCGGCCGGGGGGCTCGCCGCGCGGCTCAGGATCTCGCGTCGAACCGCCCGGCTCTCCGCCCGCCCAAGGACGTTCGCCGATGAGCGTCAGGCCGGTCTGGGCCAGGGCCGTCAGATCGCCGGTGCCGACTCCGCCGTACTCGTTGACGGCCGGGTGGACGCCGAGCCGGAGAGCCTCGGTGAGGGCGTCGATGAAGTCCGGTTGGATGCCGGAGCCGCCGGCCAGGAGCTGGTTGGCGCGTACCGCGAGCATCGCGCGGACCTGGCGGGCCGGGAGCAGGGCGCCCGCTCCGCCGGCGTGACTGCGCAGCAGACGCAGGCCGTGCGCGGTCTCGTCGTGTTCGTCGACCGGCACCGAGCGCTGGGCGCCGACGCCGGTGCCGCGGCCGTACAGCCGGCCGGTGGCGGCGAGCCGCCGCGCGGCCCGCCAGGAGCGGACGGCACGCTCGCGCGCCTCGGGGGCCACCGTGGGTACGGCCTCACCGTCGGCGAGCGCGATGAGCTCGCCGACGGTGAGGGCGGTTCCGTTCAGGACGATCCGGGCGCCGTTTGCTGTTGTGTCCAACGACTCAATCGTTCAATGACGCAATGGTTCAACGGGTTGACGAGGGAACGTCAGCCCAGGCCGGCCGACTTCAGCCAGGCCTTGGCGACGTCCAGCGGGTCCTTGCTCTCCAGCTGGACCTGGAAGTCCAGATCGAGCAGCGCCTTCGTGTCGAGCTTGGCGGAGACGGCGTTGAGCGCGTCGACGCCCTCCTGGGAGAGCCCGCTCTTGTAGACCAGCGGCGTCACGTTCGCGAATCCGAAGAGGTTCTTCGGGTCCTGGAGGACGACGAACTTCTCCTTGGTGATGGTCGGGTCCGTGGTGAAGATGTCCGCGGCCTGCACGGTGTTCTTCTTCAGTGCGGCCTGGGTCAGCGGGCCGCCCGCGTCGAGGGCCTTGAAGGACTTGAACTTCAGCCCGTACACCGACTCCAGACCGAGCATGCCCTGCTGACGGGTCTGGAACTCGGGCGAACCGCCGAGGACCAGCTCGGGCGCGACGTCCTTGAGGTCGGCGAGGGTGGACGCCGCGGTGAGGTTGTACTTCTTCGCGGTATCCGCGTTGACCGTGACGGAGTCCTTGTCCTCGGCCGGCGAAGACTCCAGCAGCGTCAGCTTGGAGTCGAGCTTGGCCTTCGCCGCGGCGTTCACGGTCGCGAGCGAAGTCTGCGCGGCCTTCGCGTCGAGGTAGGCCAGCAGCGAGCCGTTGTACTCCGGCAGGACGGTGATGGAACCGTTCTTGAGCAGGCCGTACGTGGTCTCACGGCTGCCGATGTTGGGCTTGTAGGACACCTTGATGCCCTTGGCCTTCAGGGCCTCGCCGTAGATGTCGGCGATCAGGATGCTCTCGGCGAAGTTGTTGGAGCCGACGACCACGGTGTCGCCGGCCGCCTTGTCGCCTGCGAGCGGGTTGTCGGAGGTGTCGTCGGAGGAGGAGCATCCCGCCAGCAGGGCCGTCATGGCGGCGAGGGCGACGGCCGCCGCACCGGGGTGGTTCCTCAGGGACCTGCTGCTGTGGGCGTTGGAAGTCACGGTTCCCGTTCCGAACTGGGGGGTTGATGAAAACTCAAACACTCTGGCCTGATCCAATCCACCCGCTTCTTGATCAGTCAAGGGCAGCCGGGTTACCGATTGGCTTCGATCCGTGATCACTTGCGTACGGACCGGGAGACCTGTCTACCCCTTCAGAGGCCCCGGAAAGGCTGTCGTACACGTCTTCGTAATGGATTCTTGACGTAGAGCCACGCGCTTGACCGTTCGAATAGACGATAGTGTCGCCGGAGTTGGCGTCCGCCACAGCAGTCGGCGTCGGCCACAGCGGTGTGCGGGGGCCGCTTCCGTACCGTTCACATTCGGACATGGATACTGCGTGCAGCATGACGGCACGCCTGCAGCACCCCCTTGCACGCCTGTAACACCCCCTTGAAGGAGGCCCGGTGTCCACGAAAGAGGTGGACGCGCCCGCCCGGTCGGCATCCTCGGCATCGTCGTCGTCCGTACGCCGAGAACTGGGGGGTTTCGCCGACCGATGGCCCTTCCAGCGCAAGTTGAACGTACTCGTCGGTATCCCGCTGACGGTGATCGCCCTGCTGCTGACGTACCTCATCGTCGACCTGGTGCAGGAGTCCAACCGCGCGGAGGACGCCGCCCGTCTGGTGCGCGACAGCACCCAGGTCGCCCAGCTCGTCGCCGACCTGCAGAACGAGCACCAGCAGGCGATCCTGCTCTCCGTACGGCACGAGGCGTCCTTCGACGGCGGCACCCCCTCCACCGACGGCTACCGGCAGGCGCAGCTCGCCGTGGACGCGCAGGTGCAGAAGGTGGTCGAGGCCTTCGGCGGCCGGCTGCCGGACACCGAGGTGCAGGCGCTGCGGGAGGTCCAGGGCCTGACCGGCCTGCGGGCCACCATCGAGCAGGGCTATCTGCCCGCCGACAACATCGACCCCGCGTACTCGGGTGCGGCCGACGGCCTCATCGACGGCCTGGGCCTGGACCGCAACTCCGCCCTCGCGACCACCTTCACCGGCAACCTTCTCGACTCGCTGCTGCGCGCCGACGCCGCGCACGGCGCCTACGAGACCGGCGTGTTCTCCGCACGGACCGGCGACAGCAACGCGCTCATCGAGTTCACCGGCGCGGTCGGCTCCTACCAGCTGTTCACCTACCAGGCCGAGCGGTTCGACCGGTTCGCCACCCAGGCGCAGTCCGACGAGTTCGGCGGCATCGAGCACAACGCCTCGCAGGCCTCGATCGGCCAGCACTACGCCGAACTGGCCGTGGACCCCAGCGCGTTGCAGGCCGTGTCGCAGGGCGAGATCCGGGCGGCGTTCCAAACGGCCATCGCCTCCTACCCCGACTACAGCGCGCAGGCCAAGACCCGGCTGAAGATCACCTCGTCGCTCATCGACCAGATCGCCGACCGGTCCGACGACACCTCCTCCACCGCCCAGTGGCGCGCGGGCCTGCTGCTGAGCCTGGCGCTGATCTGCTTCGCCCTGTGGATCGCCTTCTCGATCCTGGTCCGCCGCTCCGTGGTCCGTCCGGTGCTGGCGCTGACGGGGGCCGCCCAGGAGGTCGCCGACGTCGCGGGCCGCGAGCTCGCCCGCGTCGCCGACGACGACGCCGAGGAAACCGGTTCCCCGCGGTTGCGGGAGCTGCCGGTCACCGCGGACGACGAGATCGGTGAACTCGCCGAGGCCTTCAACAACGTGCAGACCACCGCGGCCGCGCTGCTGGAGCGCCAGGTGCTCAGCCGGCGCAACGTCGCCGAGATGTTCGGCAACGTCGGCCGCCGCGTCAGCAACCTGACGACTCGTCAGCTTGCGTTGATCGATGCGGTGGAACGCGGTGAGACCGACCCCGCGCTGCTGGAACGTCTCTACTCCATCGACCACATCGCCGTCCGTCTGCGCCGCAACGCCGACAGCCTGATGCTGCTGGCCGGCATCCGCGAGACCGTCCTGGACGCCGGTCCGACCGCGCTCACCAACGTCGTACGTGCCGCGCTGGGCCAGATCGAGGGCTTCCAGCGGGTACGGCTGCGGGCCGCGACCGAGGCCATGGTGGAGCCCGACATCATCGGCGACCTGACGCTGATGATCGCCGAAGTCCTGGAGAACGCCGTGTCGTTCTCCCCCGAGGGCAGCCCCGTCGAGGTGGTGGTCGGCTCCCACGACGACGGCGCGTCGATCACCGTCGCCGACCATGGCCTGGGCATGAGCGCCGAGCGGCTCGCCGAGGAGAACGCCCGCCTGGTGCGCCGCGAACGCCTCGACCTCGTCCCGACGAAGGTGCTCGGCCTGTTCGTGGTCGGCGCACTGGCGCGCCGCTGGGACGTCGACGTCACCCTGTCCCGCACTCCCGGCGGCGGTGTGACGGCCGAGGTGCTGATCCCGGCGACCCTGCTCCTGACGATGAGCGAACTGGGTTCCGCGGGCCGGCCCGGTGCCACGGAAACGCCTGCTTCCCAGGCCCCCGCCGCACTCGCCACTCCGTCGGCGCCCGCGGCCGGCCCCTCCCCGTCCGCCTCGGTCCCGTCCTGGGCCACCGACAAGGACGACCCGGCCACGCTCCCCCGCCGGGTCCCGCGCCGCGACCCGTCCCCCGCCGAGCACCAGCCGGAAACCCCGGCAACCGCTACCGAAACCCTCCGCACTCCGACGGCCGGGATCGGGGCCGCGACGCAGGAGACGGCCGAACCCGGGACCGGGGCCTCGACGCCTACGGCCGAGGCCCGTGCCTCTCACTCAACGGCCGGCGCCGAGGCCGACGCCTCCGACCGTACGGCTGACGTCGGCGCCCACGATCCTGCGGCCGAGCCTGACGCCTCCGGCCGGGCGGCCGAGCCCGCTGACAGTCGTACAGCTGAGCACGGTGTGTCTGGCCGTCCGGCCGAGTCCGGTACGTCCGCAGGTACCGCCGAGCCCGTTACCGCGGCGCGTGCCGCTGACGCCGGTCCCTCAGCAACCTCGGCCGAGAGCGGTTTCTCCGCCGTTACGGCGAACTCGGCGGTCCACGCCACCGCGGCCGAGCCGGGGAGCCCCACCTCCGCACCGACGTCCGCGGCCCGCGCCCACCGGGCCGGCCAGGGAATCCCGGCGCCCCGCACGGCCGACCCCCAGCCTTCCGGTGCAAGCCCCGGTAGCGGTACCGGCGGCGGGACCGACGGACCCGCCGTCGGCGCCGACGGCTCCCGTCCCCTGCGGCGGCGGGTGCGCGGCGCTACGCTGCGGACGACCGTCGACGCCGCCGCCCAGCAGGCCGCGCGGCGTGCCGCCCGCCCCGCCGACGCGGACGCCGTGCGCGACGCGCTGGAGGAGTTCGAGGCCGCCGTGGCCCGCGCGCACCGCGACACCGGTGGGGACACAGGTGAACACCCTCGCCCCGTCGAAAGCCACCCGGACACCCGTACCGGCACTGGCACACGCACCGGCACCGGCGCCACCCACGCCGAAGCCTCCGCCCTCACCCCCGCCGAAGACCCGATCGCTCGCCGGAACGACCGCCGGCACGATCACCGTCCCGACGTCTCGCCCGACCGGACCGACCGGACAGAGCCGTCCGACGCATCCGACCGGACCGAACCGATCACTGACCCGATCAGCGGCCGGGACACGACGCACCACCAGAACCACCTTCCGGAAGGAGCCGAGCAGTGAGCACGTCGACAGGTGAGACTCCCGCCGGAGACGCCAAGGCGACCGATCTGCGGGCCGCCGCAGCCGACTTCACCTGGCTGCTCAACCGTTTCGCCACCGAGACCGCAGGGGTCGTGGACGCCATCGCGGTGTCCTCCGACGGGCTGCTGATCGCCGTGTCGGAGCTGCGCGAGCACGCCGACTCCGAACGGCTGGCGGCGATCGTCTCGGGCATCACCAGCCTGGCCGCTGGCGCCTCCGGCAACTACGGTCTGGGCGGCCTGAACAAGGTCATCATCGACCTGGAGGGCGGCCACGTCCTGGTCTCCGCGATCGGCAGCGGCGCCGTGCTCGGCGTGGTCACCGACAAGGAGGCCAAGCTGGGCAACATCGCCTACGAGATGACGGTGTTCGCCAACCGCGCCGGCACCGCGCTCAGTCCGCAGCTCGTCCTGGAACTGAAGAACAGCGTCGGCGTCACGCGTACGCGCTGACGCGCCTGCCACCGTAGAGAGAGCGAACACGATGGCGGACGGCCGCACACCGCGCGGGGCCGGCGAGGACGGCGTCGCGCCCGTCGGCCCCGCGCCCGCCGTCCGGCCCTTCCTGGTCACCGCCGGCCGGGTGGCGGGGGCCGGCGAGGCTTCGTCCAGCCGGACGATGCCCGTGGAGACCCAGTTGGTGGCCACCACCGACGGGCTCGACACGCTCGACCGGCTCTCCTTCGAACAGCACGACATCGTCGCCGCGTGCCGGGTTCCGCAGTCCATCGCGGAGATCGCGGCCCGGCTGCGGCTGCACCTGAACGTGGTGCGGGTCCTCGCCGAGGACCTGCGGGCGGCGGGGCAGCTGTCGGTGCACGTGCCCGACTCCGGCGTCACCCACGACGCATCCGTTCTGCGCAGGGTTATCGATGGCCTGCGGGCCATCCCCGACTCCCGGGGGGTACTCCGTGACACCGACTGAACCGCTGGTCCGCACCTCGGCCGGCCGGGATGCCGTACGGCCGCCACTGCCGGTGAAACTGGTGATCGCGGGCGGCTTCGGCGTGGGCAAGACCACCGCCGTCGGCTCGATCTCCGAGATCGAGCCGCTGACCACCGAGGCGGCCATCACCGAGGTCGCGGCGGGCGTGGACGATCTCAGCCACACCCCGCGCAAGACCACCACCACGGTCGCGATGGACTTCGGCTGCATCACCATCGACCCGACCCTGAAGCTGTATCTGTTCGGCACGCCCGGACAGGAACGGTTCGGGTTCATGTGGGACGACATCGTGGAGGGCGCGGTCGGCGGCCTGGTCATCGTCGACACCCGCCGTCTCGACGACTGCTATGCCGCCGTCGACTACTTCGAGCACAAACAGATCCCGTTCGCCGTTGCGGTAAACGCTTTCGACGGTCATGTCGCGCACACGCTGGAGGAGGTCCGCTGGGCCCTCGACGTGTCGGAAGGCGTCCCGCTGCTGGTCTTCGACGCCCGCGAGCGCGGCTCGGTGCGCGACGCCCTCCTCGTCGTACTGGAACAGGCGCTGGCCCGTTCGGAAGGCTGACGGGGGCGGGGGCGGGAACGGGAACGGGCGAAGACTCCGGTGCGAGGGAATGGCCTTGCCGCGCACCGGAGTTGTCCCCGTCATGAGCCATGACGACAGCCACGACGACAGTCTCGACCGCCGTACGATCACCAACCCGCCCGCGCTGCACGACCCCACGCCCTTCGGCTACAGCCATGCCGTGTCGGCGCCCGGTGAACTCGTCTTCCTCGCAGGGCAGTACGCGTCCGACGCGTCCGGCGCCCCCGTGCGCGGCGACTTCGCCGCCCAGGTGGAACTGGCCTTCGACCGGCTGGAGTCGGCCCTCGCCGGGGTCGGGCTCGGACTTCGACACGTCGTACGGCTGGGTACGTTCGTCGTCGACCACGACCCCGGCAAGCTGGAGGCCCTGGGCAAGGCGCTGCACGCCCGCTTCGGCGAGCGCCTCCCGGCGCAGACCCTGAGCGGCGTCGCCTCGCTGGCCCTGCCCGGCATGCTGTTCGAGGTCGACGCGATCGCCGTCCGCCCCTCTTCTCCGAGCCAGGACCTGTCCTAGGACTGCCTCAGTTGCTCCTGCGCACCCCCGGGGAGACCGTCGCCTTGGTCGCCGCCCAGAACACCGCGAGGGTCGCGAGTGCCAGGCCGGCGACCAGGGTGGCGCCGCCCACGACCTTCTCGTAGTCGTGCTGGTAGAGGCCGTCGACGATGTACCGGCCGAGGCCGCCGAGGCTGACGTACGCGGCGATGGTGGCCGTGGAGACGATCTGGATGGCCGCCGAGCGCAGGCCGCCGAGGATCAGCGGGAGCGCCACGGGCAGTTCGACGCGCAACAGGATGTCGGACTCGCGCATGCCCATGCCCCGGGCGGCGTCCACGGGAGACGGATCGACGGAGCGCATCGCCTCGTAGGTGGTGACCAGGATCGGCGGCACGGCGAGGACGACCAGCGGGATCATCACGGGCAGCATGCCGAACCCGAGGACGATGGTCGTCACCACCAGCAGGCCGAAGGTGGGCAGCGCGCGGCCGGCCGTGGCAACGAGGGAAAGAATGTTTCCGCCGCGTCCGTAGTGACCGGTCACCAGGCCGATCGGCAGCCCGATCGCGGCGGCGAGGGCAAGGGCTTCCACGGAGTACTGGACGTGTTCCCACAGGCGGGTGGGGATTCCGTCGTAGCCGTGCCAGTGGGCGCTGTCGCCGAAGAAGGCGTTCACGAAATTGAGTACGTTCACCGGGCTGCGTCCTCCAGGGCGGGCACGGCCGGATCGGGCCTGACGCCGGTGGTCTTGGACTTTCCGGTGCGCACACCGCTGGGCATCCAGGGGGTGAGCAGGACGCGCACCACGACCAGCAGGGCGTCCGCGAGGACCGCCAGGGCGGCGCTGGTGATCACGGAGTTCCAGGCGAGTTCCGGCCGGTTGTAGATCTGCGCGTCGTGCAGCAGGTTGCCGAGAGCGCCCTGGTTGCCGATCAGCATGCCGACGCTGACGAGGCTGATGCTCGACACGGTCGCCACCCGTAGCCCGGCGATGATGGCGGGCACCGCGATCGGCAACTGGACCTGGATGTAACGGCGTACGGGTCCGAAGCCCATCGCGGTCGCGGCGGCGAGGGTCTCCTGCGGCACCGAGCGGACGCCGTCGACGATCGCCGGCACGAGCACGACCAGGGTGTAGACCGTGAGCGGGATCATCACCGTCAGTTCGGTCTGCCCCGTGTAGTCGATGAGGACGACGAAGAAGGCCAGGGACGGGATGGCGTAGAGCACGGTCGTCACCCACAGCACGGGCGGGTACAGCCAGCGCAGCCGCACGCACAGCTGGGCCAGCGGGAGCGCGAGGAGCAGCCCGCCGAGCACCGGCAGCAGGGCCTCGCGCAGATGCAGCCCGATGAGACCGAGCCAGTCGTGCTGGAGGTCGCTGGGAATGTCGAAGAAGCGGTTCACCGGATGACTTTCTGCGCGGTTTCCGCGGTGGTCGGCCGTTCCTCGCGCCCTGCCGCGTGGGCGCCGCGGATGGCCTCGCCGATGGCCGTCTGCGAGACGACTCCGGCGGCCCGGCCCTCGGCGTCCACGGCGAGCGCCCAGCCGGTCGGCGACAGGACGGCGCAGTCGAGCGCGGCGCGCAGCGAGTCCCGTCCGGCGACGAACGGCCGCCCGTACGGCAGCAGTCGGTCGGCGTCGATCTCTCCGGCCGTCAGCCCGGCGGGCTCGCTCCAGCCGAGCGGACGTCCGTCCACCCCGGTGACGAGGAGGTACGGGGTGTCGGCCGTGCTGCGGGCGGCGAGCTGCTCGGCGGTGGCGTCGATCGCGACGATCGGCGCGGTGAGCAGCTCCAGGCCGTCGGAGGAGAAGAACGACAGGCGCCGGATGCCGCGGTCGGCGCCGAGGAAGTCCTCGACGAACGCGTCGGCGGGGTCGGACAGCAGCTCGGCGGGCGGCGCGAACTGGGCGAGGCGACCTCCGGTGCGCAGCACGGCGACCATCGTGCCGAGCTTGACGGCTTCGTCGATGTCGTGCGTGACGAAGACGATGGTCTTTCCCAACTCGGCCTGGATACGCAGGAGTTCGTCCTGCAGCCCCTTGCGGACGACGGGGTCGACGGCGGAGAAGGGCTCGTCCATGAGCAGCACCGGCGGGTCGGCGGCGAGCGCCCGTGCCACGCCGACGCGCTGCTGCTGGCCGCCGGAGAGCTGGTAGGGGTAGCGCTTGGCGAACGAGGCGTCGAGCCCCACCCGTTCCATCAGCTCGCGGGCCCTGGCGCGGGCCTTGTCCTTGCTCCAGCCGAGCATCCGGGGCACCGTGGCGATGTTGTCGACGATCGTGCGGTGCTGGAAGAGGCCGGCGTTCTGGATGACGTAACCCATGGACCGGCGCAGGGTGTTGACCGGTTGCTGACGGCTGTCGACGCCGTCGATGAGGATCGCGCCCTCGCTGGGCTCGACCATCCGGTTGATCATCCGCAGGGTGGTCGTCTTGCCGCAGCCCGAGGGGCCGACGAGCACGGTGATCGAACGGTCCGGTATGTCGAGAGAGAGCCGGTCGACCGCCACCGTGCCGTCCGGGTATCGCTTGGTGACTGAATCTATCCGTATCAAAGCGCCGAATACCCTTCGGGTCTGGCATTTTCTGCCCGCTCTCGACCACGCGAGTTCGGGCCGTTGCGGGGAGAGTCTAGACCGACTACCTGATCAGCAGTCCGCCGCCGACCCGTTGGGCGTACCGCGCGCTCGCCCCGATGCCAGGTTCGGGCGAAAGGGTTTCCGTCTGTGCGCCACCTGTGAGTCCGCTGATTCTCACTTCTCCCTCAGGACGGGCTCAGGGATCCCCCAGACACGGCCCCGATCGTCAGGGCCATGGCGTTCCTCCCCCTCGTCGCCCCGCTGTCGTCCGGCCCCAGTGACCTCTCCAGGGGCCGGATGCTCCGCTGCACCCGCACCGCCCGCGCCACGTCCCCCGCCGTCCTGCCCACCGGGACGAACACCCACCAGGAGTACGCGTCATGACGACCCTCGCCCCGCCGCCCGCCCCCGTCCAGGAGGACGGCCCCCGCCACCGGGCGACGCCGCCGTCCGACGGCGGACTCGCCTCGCGCGCCAAACGCCTGTTCACCGGAGCTCCGGACGATCCGCGCTGGGCCCGCCCGGCCCTGTGGGCGATCCTCGTCCTGGCCACGGCCCTGTACGCCTGGAACCTCTCCTCGATCACCGGCAACACCTTCTACGACGCGGCCGTCTACAGCGGCACCAAGAGCTGGAAGGCGTTCTTCTTCGGCGCGCTGGACGCAGGCAGTTTCATCACGGTCGACAAACCGCCGTTCGCCCTGTGGGTGATGGGACTGTCCGCCCGCGCCTTCGGATACGGCGCCTGGCAGTTGACGCTGCCGATGGTCGCCGTGGGAACCGGTTCCGTCGCGCTTCTGCACCGGCTGGTCAAGCGTGACTTCGGCGCGGTGGCGGCGACGATCTCCGCGCTGGCGCTGGCCCTCACCCCGATCACGGTCGCCATCACGCGTGACACCAACCCCGACCCGATCCTCGTCTTCCTGATGCTGCTGGGCGCGGCCGCGCTGCTGAAGGCCGTGCGCACCGGCCGGCTGATGCCCCTGGTGTGGTCCGGCGTCGCCATCGGTTTCGCGTTCAACACGAAAATGATGCAGGCGTACGTCGTCCTGCCCGCGTTCTTCCTGGTGTACCTGTGGGCCGCGAACGCCTCACTGGGCAAGCGCATACGTCACCTCGCCATCGGCACGGTCGCGCTGGTCGTCTCCAGCGCCTGGTGGATGGTGATCGTCGACCTGATCCCGGCCTCCTCCCGCCCGTACATCGGCGGCTCGACCGACAACACGGTCTGGGACCTGGTCATCGGCTACAACGGCTTCGGCCGTGTCTTCGGGGCGAGTTCGTCGGTGGGCTCGCAGGGCAACGGCGCGAGCTTCGGCGGCGCGGCGGGCCTGTACCGGATGTTCAACGACATCATGGGCGGCCAGATCTCCTGGCTGATCCCCTTCGCCGCGATCGCGCTGGCGGCCGGTCTCGTGCTGCGCGGCCGGGCGCCCCGCACGGACGCCAGGCGCGCCGCGCTGATGCTGTGGGGCGGCTGGTTCGTCCTCCACTACCTGATCTTCGCGCTCGCCGAGGGCACCTTCCACCCGTACTACGTCACCGCCATGGCCCCCGGCATCGCGGCCCTGGCCGGTGCGGGCGGCGTCATGCTCTACAACGCTTTCCGCAACGGTTCCGCGGCGGTGGGGGTCCCCCCGCTCGAGCGAAGCCGAGAGTGGGGGAGGGGGTGGGTGCTGCCGGCCGCGGTCGCGGCGAGCTCGGTGTGGGCGGTCGTCCTGCTCCAGCGGGTCTCCGGCTCCGGGACGCCGTACACGGTCGCCGAGGTCGTGGCCGGGGTCGCGGGGGCGGGCGCGGTGATCGGGCTGCTGGTCGGCCGGTTCACGCGGCGGCAGCGGCTGACGGGCGTCGCGGCGCTGGCGGCGGTCGTGGCGCTGCTCGCCGGTCCGGCCGCCTACGCGGCCTCGACCGCCGCCTCCGGCGCCAACGGCACCAACCCGACGGCCGGCCCGAACACCGGGGGCGGCATGCAAGGCATGGGCGGGGGCGGACGGCCGAGCGGTACGAACGGCGGTACGGGCGCCAACTCCGGTGAGGCGTCGAGCGGTTCGGACGACGGCCAGGACATGGGCGGGCCTGCGTCGAACAGCGGCGACTCGACGGGATCCGGGACGACGGAGTCCGCCGACGGTCGCACCGGCGGGGGGATGGGCGGGGGCGCCCAGGTGTCGTCCGCGATGATCACGTACCTGAAGAAGAACCAGGACGGCGCGACCTGGCTGGTGGCGGTGGCCACCGACCAGACGGCCTCCTCGATCATCCTGGAGTCCGGCGAGCCGGTCATCTCGATGGGCGGCTGGTCCGGCAGCGACGACGCGATGACGCTCGCCAAGCTGAAGAGCCTCGTGAAGGCGGGCAAGCTGCACTACATCGTCGTCGGCGACAGCGGACAGGGCTCCTCGAACTCCGAGATCTCGACCTGGGTCAAGGCGAACGGCACGGCGGTTTCCGACTACAGCGGTCTCTACCGGCTGGACGCCTGACGACGTCGGCTGAACACCCCGTACGGCGTGGGCCGTACCCGCGAACGGGCGGGCCGCCGGCAACACCGACGGCCCGCCCTTCCGTATGCCCTGGACCCGCCGAGACCGGTCAGCGGCACCGTCGTTGGCCCGGTTGTGGCCGGTTTCCCCGTCCCGACGTCCACGCGAGGACCGCCGCGCTCCACCCGAGGAGCCAGACGGCCGCTCCCAGCGCCCCCGCCTCGACGCTCACGCGGCCGCCGCCCCCGCCGTCGGGAATCCGGCCGTGCGCAGCACGCGCCCGCCGGGCAGTACGGCGTACACCTCGCAGTCGTCGCGCTCCGCCGCCCACTCGACGCCCTCCGCGCCCATGGCGAAGGCGGCCGTGGCCACGGAGTCGGCCTCGGTCAGGGTCGGGGCCACGACGGTGAGGCTGTCGAGGCCGACGGCGGGGCGGCCGGTGCGGCCGTCGAGGATGTGGTCGCCGCGCTCGTAGCGCGCGGAGGTCGCGACCGCCGCGTCGCTGAGGTCGAGGACGGCGCACAGCTTGTCGGCGATCTCGGGGTGCCGTACGCCGACCCGCCACGGCCCGCCCGACACGACCACGTCGCCCCCGGCGTTGAGGCAGAACCGGCTGAGCCCGGCGCCGGTCAGCAGTGCGGCCGCCCGCTGCACGGACCAGCCCTTGACGACGGCGCAGGGGTCGAGGCCGCGGCCGGGCAGCCGGACGTCGAAGGCGCCGCCGGTGGCCACCCGGTACCGTTCGCAGATCTCAAGGACCTCCACGAGGTCGGCGCTCAGCTCGTCGGCCGACAGCTCGCCCCGCCCGTACCGGGACACCTCGCTTTCGGCCTTGAACGGGCTGAACCGGGCGTCGACCTCGCGCAGCCAGGCGAACACGGCGTCCCCGGCCTCGTCGGGGACGACGGTGTCGTCGACCCGCAGCGAGACCGGAAACCCCATGACGTGTTCGACGCGGTGCACGTCAGGCGCCCTTCGCGTCGATCGCGGCCTGGAGGGACTCCTTGTAACCGTCACTCGTGATGGTCGCGCCGGAAACGGTCTCGATGTCCGCGCTCTGCGCCGTCAGCGTTTCCGCGATCAGCTTCGGCACCGCCGCCGTCGTCTGCGGATGGTTCGGCTGCTTCAGCATCTTCACAGCCGTGATCCTGTCGCCGTCGAAGGTCACCTGGACCTGGACGTCGCCCTTTTCGGTGTTCACGGTCGTACCCGCCACGGTCTGCGAGGTCGCGGCCGAGGCCGAGGGGGACGCCGAGGCGGCCGCGGCCTGCGCGTCGATGGCCGCCTGGAGGGACTCCTTGTATCCGTTACTGGTGAGCGTCGCGCCGGAAACGGTGTCGATGTCCGCGCTCTGTGCCGTCAGCGTTTCCGCGATCAGCTTCGGCACCGCCGCCGTCGTCTGCGGATGGTTCGGCTGCTTCAGCATCTTCACAGCCGTGATCCTGCCGCCGTCGAAGGTCACCTGGACCTGGACGTCGCCCTTCTCCGTGGTCACGGTCGTGCCGCTGACGGTGGTCGATCCCGAGGAGGAGGCGGAAGAGGACACGGAGGGCGTCGAGGCGGCCTCGGTGGTGGACGTCGTACCGGTCGACGGCTCGTAGCGCCAGACCGGGATCAGGCCCGCCACGGACAGGACCAGGACAGGTATTGCTCGCTTCACGTCGTCTCTCTCATCCCGCCAGGCTGAAGCGCTCGAAATGGATCTGCGTCTTGGGCACGTCGAGCTCGCGCAGGGTGCCGAGGACCGCGTTCATCATCGGCGGCGGCCCGCACAGGAACACGTCCCGCTCGGCGATGTCGGGCACGAGGGCGGCGAGTTCGCGCGGCGCCAGCCGGTCGGGCACCGGCGGCCCGGTGACCAGGTGCAGTTCGGCGCCCTTGGCGACGGCGAGGTCGCGCAGCTCGTCGTAGAGGACGGCGTCGCGCTCGCCGGCCACCCGGTAGATGACCACGGCGTGCCCGTGGATCTCCTCCAGCAGCGCCCGGATCGGGGTCACGCCGACGCCGCCGGCGATGAGCAGGGACTCCGGACGAGTGCGGTGCATCGCGGTGAAAGCCCCGTAGGGGCCCTCGGCGAAGACTCGGGTGCCGGGCTTGATGTGGCGCAGGCCCGCGGAGCCGTCGCCGGCCGCCTTCGCGGTCAGCCGCAGACGGGCGCCGTCGGGGGCGGCCGACAGGGAGAAGGGGTTCGCCTGCCACCAGCGGTCCTTGGTCATGAACCGCCACAGGAAGAACTGGCCGGCCCGGGCGGGCAGCCGGTCCAGGTCGCGTCCGGTGATGTACACGCTGACGACGTTGTCGGCCTCGGGGACGACCGCCTCGACGCGCAGCTGGTGGCGCCAGTTGCGCCACAGCGGCAGCACCAGCCGGCCCAGGAACACCGAGCCGAGGGCGACGCTCCACACGGTGTACCAGTACGCCGTGGCGGCGGAGGACGCGGTGAACGTCGTGCCGACCGCGACCTGGTGGGTGAACGCCAGCACCACGGCGACGTAGGTGTAGAGGTGGATGAAGTGCCAGGTCTCGTAGGCGAGGCGACGGCGGGCCCAGCGGGCGGAGACGCCGCCGATGACGAGGATCAGCACCAGGGCGACCACCGCGCGGAAAACGCCTTCGACGGTTTCCGCGAGGTCCACGAGCTGGCTCACCGGGTTCATCGAGGAGGACTCGGCGTAGCCGAAGGTGATGAACACCACATGCCCGACCAGCGTCCACAGCAGGCCGAAGCCGGTCCAGCGGTGCCAGTTGGTCAGCCGGTCCATGCCGATGCGGCGGTCCAGCCAGGGCAGCCGGGCCACCAGCAGCAGTTGGAACGCCATCAGCAGGGCGCCGTACAGGCCGGCGAACCGGCCGATCACGACCAGCGCGTTGGAGGCGAAGCCGGCCTGGACGGCGAAGAGGGTCACGACGGCCGCGTTCGCGGCCAGCACGGCGTACAGGCCGGTGCGGGCCACTACTTTGGGACGTATCGCCGTGGGGGGGACGGGAGGCGATTGGACGGTCGTCACGGACGGAAACTCCTAGATCGGGTCCTCAGAACACAGAGCTTGTCCGTGCTTCGCTGTCGTTTTCCTGTCGTACAACTTTCAAGATCTTATCGATCGGGGCGTGGGTGAGACGCGGGTCTGGCGCCGGGGGATGGGTGGCGCACTATGTGGAGGTGGAAAAAGTACGACTCCTCGTCGTGGACGACGACCCGCCGATCGCCGATCTCGTGGCGACGGTCGCCCGCTACGAGGGCTGGGACGCGGTCACCGCGAACTCGGGTGAGGAGGCGCTGCGCCGCGCCGCCGACTTCCATCCCGACATCGTGGTGCTCGACCTGATGCTGCCCGACATCGACGGTTTCGGCGTGCTCGACCGCCTGCGGAACACCGGGACGATGGTTCCGGTCGTGTTTCTCACGGCCCGCGACGGCGTCGCCGACCGGGTCGCCGGGCTGACCCGGGGCGGCGACGACTACCTGGTGAAACCGTTTGCCGTGGAGGAGCTGATGGCCCGGCTGCGGACCGTGCTGCGGCGCAGCGCCGGCCCCGGCTTCCAGCGTTCCGTGCTGCGGGTGTCGGATCTCACGATGGACGAGGACACCCGGGAGGTCCGACGCGGCGGAAAGCTGCTGACGCTCACGCCCACCGAGTACGAGGTGCTGCGCTATCTGATGCGCAAGTCCCCGACCGTGCTCACCAAGGCGCAGATCCTCGATCACGTGTGGGAATACGGTTTCGGCGGGCGTTCCAACGTCGTCGAGCTGGTCGTCAGCCGACTGCGCCGCAAGCTCGACGCGACGGGCGACGACCCGCTGATCCAGACGGTACGCGGTTTCGGATACGCGATCCGGCAGGCGGCCGAGTGATCGGCCGGCTCTGGCAGTCGTACCGCCGACTGCGGCTCGGCACCCGGCTGGCGCTGGGGCTCGGCGCACTGTCGCTGGTGGTGTTCGCGGTGGTCGGCACGGCCATGACGACCTATATGCGGGACTATCTGTCGGCCCAGCTCAACGATCAGCTCTCGATCGCCCAGGTCGCGCAGTCCAAGAGCATCGTGGACTCCGGCTCGCTGACCGGGAAGAAGTACTGGGGCTGGTACTACGCCGTGTACGACGTGCGGGACGGCAAGCCGGTGCTGCGCAAGCCCGAGGACCCCGGTGACGTGCCCGAGGACATCGACGACCTCACCGCCCTGGCCAAGGCGCAGACCGTCGCCGAGACGGAGCTGGTGCGCACCGTGCACCTCGCGGGCAAGGGCGAGTACCGGCTGCGGGCCTGCGAGGTGGAGCCCGGCGTGCTGCTGGTCAGCGGCGCGCCGATGGACGACCTCGAGGACACCGTCCGGCAGTTGATCACGATCCAGGTCGTCACCTTCGGCCTGGCGCTGCTGGCCCTGGTGGTGTTCGGCCGGGCGCTGCTGCGGCGCGGCCTGAAACCGCTGAGCGACATGGCGCACACCGCGCACGGCATCGCCTCGCACGACCTCACCGAGTCGGCGTCCCGCCTCCCTCTGCGGGCGGACGCGCCGGGGGGCGGCCCCGAGGTGGAGGAGCTGCGCACGGCCTTCAACACGATGCTGGAGCACATCGACGGCTCGCTCGCCGTGCGCGCGGAGGCGGAACAGCGCCTGCGCCGGTTCGTCGCCGACGCCTCGCACGAGCTGCGCACGCCGCTGATGTCGGTGCGCGGTTACGCAGACCTTTTCCAGTACGCGGCCGCCAACGCGCCCGAGGAGCGGGACAAGCACCTGTCCCGGCTGCGCGCCGAGGCCGCGCGGATGGGCTTTCTCCTCGACGACCTCCTGCTGCTGGCCCGCCTGGACGCGGCCGAGGTGGAGACGCCTTTGCGGATGGAGAAAGCCGACCTGGCCGAGCTGGTCGAGCAGGCGGCCGACGCGTTCCGCGCGAGCCACCCGGGGCATCCGCTGACCGTGGCCCCCGGCCCGGCCGCCGTCCCGCTGCGGATGGACCCGCACCGCATCCGCCAGGTCCTGGACAACCTCCTCACCAACGCGGCCGTGCACACTCCGGCCGGGACCCCGGTCTCGGTCGAGGTGACCGTCGCTCCGGAAACGGCACAGGTCCATGTGACCGACAACGGCCCCGGCATTCCGGCCGGCGACCGCGGTCGCGTTTTCGACCGTTTCTACCGCGTCGACAAGGCCCGTAGCCGCGACCGCGGCGGCAGCGGCCTCGGACTGTCGGTCGCCCGCTCCCTGGTGCGGGCCCACGGCGGCTCGCTGGAACTGGGCGACGCGGCGGGGGCGACGGTGTTCACGATCACCCTGCCGACGGCGCCGGACGCCGGTCAGCCGACGAGCGCCGACCCGGCAGCCTCGCACAAGGGACGCCCCGACCCTCTGACCCCACCGACGGACCACGCCCGAGGGGATGCGGGCCGGGTGAACCTCGGGGGAGGGCCGGGATGAACTCGTGAGGGGCAGGGCAGAAATCCCACAGCCTCACCGCGCCTCCCCCGCCTCACCGCACCGCGGTCGCCCTTCGGCCCGCACTCCGTCGGCTCCCGGACACCGCACCGTCACACCGGAGGGGAACGACACCCCCGTCCCCCTCCCCAGGCAGGCCCAACCCCGAGCCGTCAAGCCGCCGCCGCGCGGTCACGACGCGGAAGGACGACGTGCGCCGTGTCCCTGCTGCCCCTCGACGATCCCGCGCCCCCGCCCCCGCTCCCCGTCGCGGACGACCGCCCCCGCCCCCTGACCTCCACCGCCACCCGCCGCGCCCTCACCCTGCTCCCGCTGCTGCTCCTCGCGGTGTGGGCGGCGGTCGACTGGCACGCCGTGCGCGACGGCACGGCCCGGCTGGCCACCGCCGATCCCTGGTGGCTGCTGGCCGGGCTCCTCTTCACCTACCTGGGCGCGGTCGCCGCGGCCTGTGTCCGCCAGGGCGCGGTCCTGGACCGGTTGCCGCCGGGCCTGCTGGTGGCGTCCCAGATCGCCGCGGGCGCCGCGAACCACGTGCTGCCGGCGAGCATAGGCGCCCACGCGGTGACCGTCCGCTTTCTGCAGCGCCAGGGCGTCGCGCTTCCCCGCGCCACCGCTTCGGTCGCCCTGTACTCCCTGGTCAGGGCCGTGGCGAAGACGCCTGTGGTGCTGGTGTTCCTGCTCGCCGCGCCCGACGCCGTACCCGCCGCCCAGCTCCTGCCGGAGGGACGGACGTTGCTCCTGGCCGCCGTGGGCCTGTTGCTGGCCCCCACGGCGGCCGCGGTGCTGCTCGCTCTCGTACGACCGCTGCGCCGTCCGGCGCTGGACTTCGTGCGCACGGCCCTGACCGACGTCCGGCGCCTGCACACGCGCCCCTCCCGTTTCCTGCCCCTGTGGGGCGGAGCGCTCGCGGCGCCGCTGATCCAGGCGAGTGTGGTGGCCTCCGTGGGGACGGCGCTGGGCGTCCCGCTCTCCTGGCCGCAGCTGCTCTTCGTGTACCTCGCGGCGAGCACCGCGGCGGGGGCCGTCCCCGCGCCGGGCGGGATCGGCCCGGTCGACGCGGCCCTCGTCCTCACCCTGGCCGGCTACGGCACCCCGCTGAGCCTGGCCACGGCGACGGTCCTCGGCTACCGGGTGCTCACGGTCTGGCTGCCCCTGCTGCCGGGCATGCTGGTGCTGTCCGCGCTGGTGCAGCGCAAGCACCTGTGAACCGCGCCGTCGCCGTCCTGCGACCTGATCCGCGCGCCTGACCCGCGCCGGACAGGCCCGGGTCAGCTCTCGTCCGCCGCCAGCCGCAGCGAGATGCTGTTGATGCAGTACCGCTGGTCGGTCGGGGTCGGGTACCCCTCCCCGGCGAACACGTGCCCGAGGTGGGATCCGCACCGGGCACACCGCACCTCGGTGCGCACCATCCCGTGTGTGCGGTCCTCGATCAGCTCCACCGCGTCGGTGTCCTTCGGGTCGAAGAAGGACGGCCAGCCGCAGTGGGATTCGAACTTGGTGTCGGAAGTGAACAGCTCGGAGCCGCAGGCCCGGCAGGAGTAGACGCCGCGGGTCTTGGTGTCGGTGTACTCACCGGTGAACGCGGGCTCGGTCGCGGCCTGGCGCAGGACGGCGTACTCGGCCGGGGTCAGCTCCGCCCGCCACTGCTCGTCCGGCTTTTCGACGTCGTACGACATGAGCTCAGCCCCTTGACTTCAAAGACGGTCCAGAATGCGCGGGCCCAGGTCCGTCACGTCACCCGCGCCCATGGTGAGAACGAGATCACCGGCCTTCGCCATTCCCGCGATCACGGCGGGCGCCTCGTCCTTGTCATGCACGGCGGTGACGTCCGCGCCCGCCGCCCGGGCCGCGTCGATGATCAGCGCGCTGGTCACGCCCGGGATCGGGTCCTCGCGCGCGGGGTAGATGTCGAGGACGACGGAGGCGTCGGCCAGTGCCAGCGCCTGGCCCATCTCCGTGCCGAGCTCCTGCGTCCTGGAGAACAGGTGCGGCTGGAAGACGACGAGGATGCGGGCGTCGCCGACCGCCGCGCGCATCGCCTCCAGGTCGGCCGTCATCTCGGTCGGGTGGTGGGCGTAGGAGTCGATGACCTGGACGCCCGCCGCCTCGCCCTTGAGCTGCAGCCGCCGCTTGACGCCGGTGTACGCGGCCAGCGCGGGGGCGAGTTCGGCGGCGGGGACGCCCAGGGCGACGCCCGCGGCCAGCGCGGCGACGGCGTTGTGCGCGTAGTGCCGGCCGGGCACCGAGACCGTGAAGGTGAGCTCCTCGCCGTCCAGCAGAACGGTCACCTCGCTCTTCAGTCCCTGCGGGACGACGGACAGGACCCGCACGTCGGCGTCCTCGGACTCCCCGTACGTCACCACCCGCACGCCCTCGACGCGCCGCGTCAGTTCCCGGGCGCCCTCGTGGTCGGCAGTGATCACCAGCGTGCCGCCGGGGACGATCTTCCCGGCGAAGATCTCGAAGGACTCGTAGATCTCCTCCATCGAGGCGTAGTTCGCGTGGTGGTCGAGCTCGACGTTGAGGACGATGGCGACCTCGGGCGCGTACGTGTGGAAGCTGCGGTCCGACTCGTCCGCCTCGGCGACGAAGATCTCGCCCTCGCCGTGCAGCGCGTTGGAACCGGGCGCGTCCAGGTCGCCGCCGATCGCGTACGAGGGGTTCAGCCCCAGCTCGGACAGCGACACCGCCAGCATGGACGTGGTGGTGGTCTTGCCGTGCGTGCCGGCGACGGCGATCGGACGCAGCCCGTCCATCAGCCGGGCGAGCGCGTCCGAGCGGTGGACCACCGGGATGCCCAGCTCGGCCGCGCGGGCCAGCTCCGGGTTGTCCGCGCGGATCGCCGACGACACGACGACACAGCTCGCGTCGTCGGCGAGGTGCTCGGCGGCATGCCCGATGTGCACGGTCGCGCCGAGCGCCCGCAGCGCCGCCGCGGTTGCGGACTCCTTGGCGTCGCTGCCGGCCACCTTCGCGCCGCGCTGAGCCAGGATCTTCGCGATCCCCGACATCCCGGCCCCGCCGATGCCGATGAAGTGCGGTCGGTCCATGGCGGTAGGAAGGCCGGGTGCCATGCGTTGTCTCCCAGGGTGCGTTACGGCGAAGAGTGCGCCCCCACCCTATTGCGCAAGGGCCGTCCCGGCCGACTCAGGGGCGCACCGCACCTCGCGGCTCGCCCCTGCCTATGCCTTGCTGTGTGAGAAGAGTTTCAGCACCGGCACCCCCACCCGGTGCCGAGCCCGGGACGCCCAGTCCCGGTGGAAGAACTCCTCCACGTAGTGGGGATCGGTCAGCACGATCACCTCGTCCGCCCCCACCTCCCCCACCAGAGACTTCAGCGCGTCCAGCGGATGGTCCTCGACCAGGCTCCCCACCGCCTCGTTGCCCGCCGCGTGCAACGCCTGCAGGGACACCTCGAGCGCCCGTTCGCCGAAGCCCTTCGCTTCCTCCCCCTCCGGTGTCTCGCGCTCCCGCGCCGCCTCGTCCAGCTCGCCGAGAGCGACGTCGTCGATGGCCCGCAGCAAGCGGTCCGCCTGGTCGCCCCGCGGCTGGAGCAGCACGTGGAAGGAGACCGGCTCGTCCCCGTGCAAGGTGCTGACGAACTCCACGTCGGCGGACGTCAGGGCCTTCTCGATCATCAAAACGCTTGTGAACACCAGCGCCCCATTCTCCTTCGAGGACCCCCGTGGCCCTCTCTCCTCCGTGGGCCGTTCGCGGCCCTGCGGAAACCATCCTTCCCCGTGCTCGCACGGGGACTGCGAGATTCAGTGTGCCCTTCGGAAGCTAAGCGGAACGACTGATTCCGTCGTTTTCAGGGCCATCGGTGACGATGGAACGTGTTTCCGGCATCACGGCCTTCGATACCTGGTGAACAGGAAACCCTCCTCCTCCAGGAGGGACGCCAGGACGAACCGCTGCGGAACCGCGACCGACGGCCCGCCCGCGATCCGCTGCGCGTCGCCGACGGTGAGCATCGGCGAGACGGTCAGGCAGAGCTCGTCGAGCACCCCGGAGGCGACGAACTGCCCCAGCAGCCGGGGCCCGCCCTCCGTCAGCAGCCGGGTGTGCCCGAGTCCGGCGAGGGCCTCCACGGCCCGGGCCGGGTCCACGCCCATGCCGTCACCGGCGATCACCACCTGCGCGCCCGCCTGCTGCGCGGTCGCGACCCTGTCGGGGGCCGCCGCGGCGCCCGTCAGAACCAGGGTGGGCACCAGCGGCGAGGTGAAGAGCGGGAGCGAGAAGTCCAGGTCGAGACTGGCGGTGACCACCGCTACGGCCGGGGCGGGCCCCTGCCCGGCCGCCTCACGCCGCCCCGCGAACTCGGCACGCGCGCGTGCGGGGCGGTAACCCTCCAGACGTACCGTTTCCGCGCCGACGACCACCACGTCCGCGAGCCCCCGCAGCGTGCCGAAGATCCGCATGTCGGTCGCGGTGGAGATGGGCTGCGAGCGCCCGTCGTGCTGGGCGGCGCCGTCGAGCGTGGACACCATGTTGGCGCGCAGCCAGGGCCGCGGCTCCCCGGGGCCCGGCTCCGGGTAGGCGTAGGCGTCGGCGAGCTCGTCGAGGCTCCACTCGCGGTCCGCCGCCGCGTGGCCGCCCGCGCCGGAGGTCCCGAGCTCGCCGGGGGCCTCGAGCGGCTTCCCGCCGGAGTCGGTCGTCACTGTCTGGTCGGTCACAGGGAACAGCCGTCGCATGCCAGGCAGTCTGGCACGCCCCGTAGCATGGGGAACCGTGTCGTCCTCCTCCCCCGCCCCCAACGTCGGCCCGATAGCCGACGCGGCCCCGGCGTCCCTCTGCACCCGTCAGCCGCACGTCCCCGCGGACCGGCTGGTCGCCGAGATGGTGCCGCCGCCGCGCTTCGACTCGGTCCGTTTCAGCACGTACATCCCGGACCCGAACCAGCCCAGCCAGACCGAGGCGGTCGGCGTCCTGGAGGGCTTCGCGGCCGGACTCGGCGGGGCGCACGCCACGGGCGCCGCCAAACGGGGGTTGTTCGGCTTCGGCAGGGCGAAGGCGGCCAAGGCGCCCGCAGGCCCCCGCGGCGTCTACCTCGACGGCGGCTACGGCGTCGGCAAGACGCACCTCCTGGCGTCCCTGTGGCACGCCACCCCGGCCGAGCCCGCCCTCAAGGCGTTCGGCACCTTCGTCGAGCTCACCAACCTCGTCGGCGCCCTCGGCTTCCAGCAGACGGTGCGGACGCTCTCCGGGCACCGGCTGCTGTGCATCGACGAGTTCGAGCTGGACGACCCGGGCGACACCGTTCTCGTCTCCACGCTGCTCGGGAAGCTGGTCGAGGCGGGCGTCGCGCTCGCCGCCACCTCCAACACCCTGCCCGGCAAGCTCGGCGAGGGCCGGTTCGCGGCCGCCGACTTCCTGCGCGAGATCCAGGGCCTGTCGGCGCACTTCCGGGCGCTGCGCATCGACGGCGAGGACTACCGCCACCGCGGCCTGCCCGAAGCGCCGGCGCCGTACTCCGACGAACAGGTGGCGAAGACGGCGTACGCCACCGAGGGCTCCTCGCTCGACGACTTCCCGCATCTGCTGGAACACCTCGCCAAGGTCCACCCGAGCCGTTACGGCGCGCTCACGGATGGCCTGAAGGCGGTCTGTCTCACGGACGTGCAGCCGGTGCCCGACCAGTCCACGGCCCTCAGGCTCGTGGTCCTGGCCGACCGGCTCTACGACCGCGAGGTCCCGGTGCTGGCCTCCGGGCTGCCCTTCGACCGGCTGTTCAGCGAGGAGATGCTGAACGGCGGGTACCGCAAGAAGTACTTCCGCGCGATTTCCCGGCTCACCGCGCTGGCCCGCGACGCCGGCCGAATCGTAGAGTCCCACTAGTCGATCTTGGCCGCCAGGTCAAGAGTCGGTTCGCGCCACCCACCCCTCGCTTTTGAGGCGCACCTCAACTCGAAACGCCGAGTTAACCCTGCAAACAACTTCGCAGGGTTAACGTGTTTCTTGACCAGTCGTTGACCAATAGTTGGTCTGGGCTAGAAGAGCGAACGGTTCGGAGGGAGGCGCATGTTCCGAGGTACGACGACCCGGGCCGTGATCGCGATGCTCGCCGCCGTTCTGCTCGCCCTCCCTTTCTTCGCTCCCACGTCATCGTTCGCACACGCGCACACAGTGCGTCAGGCCGAGGCCAAGACCCAGCCCGGAATCAAGCTGTCCGCCAAGTCGAAGCGCGACGAGATCGCCACGCTGCGCGACTGCGACCTCCCCCGCTCTCGAACGGGCTCGAGCGGGGGGACCCCCATCGGCGGCCCCGCCGGCCCGGCCGACCCCTTGCGCACCCGCGAGCGTCACCGCGCGGCCACCTCCGCCCCCGCCGCCTCGGCGCCCCAGGAGCCCGAGCGCGCGCTGCTGGCGCAGGATCCCGCGGCCGAGCACCAGCCGGCCCGGCCCGGCGACCCCTATCACCGCTCGTCGAGATCCTCGACGGCCCACTCTCCGGCGGCACTTCAGGTCTTCCGCTGCTGAGAGAGCAGAGCGCAGCAGCAGTTCCCCCACCTGTCCTGTGTCCTGCACATCCGACGCGCCCCCACGGCGCGCCAGGAGGAGTCACCACGTCATGCAGCCCCTCATCGACAACGCCCGTACGTTCGGACAGCGCCCTGAGGAGTTCGCCAAACTCGCCGAAGGCCAGTCCCCGCAGGTGCTCTTCATCACCTGCTCCGATTCGCGGGTCGTTCCCGCCCTGATCACGGGCGCCCGCCCCGGCGAGCTCTTCGAGCTGCGCACCGCGGGCAACATCGTGCCCCCGTACGTCTCCGACCGCCCCACCGGCGAGGCGGCCACCATCGAGTACGCCGTGGAGGTCCTCGGCGTCCAGGACGTCGTGGTCTGCGGCCACTCGCACTGCGGCGCCGTCGGCGCGCTGGTGCGCGGCGACGACCTCGACGGCGTCCCCGCCGTCCGCGACTGGCTCGCGCACGCCGCGGACGAGCCGGGTTCCACCGACCCCGACGACCCGACGGTCATGCAGGCGGTGCAGCACCACGTGCTCGCCCAACTGCTGCGGCTGCGCTCGTATCCCTGCGTGGAGAAGCGGCTGGCCGACGGCCGGCTGCGGGTGCGCGGCTGGTACTACGAGGTGCACACCGGCGCCGTACGCGAACACCGCGTGGACACCGACGGCTTCGAGGCCCTGTGAGCGCCGCGATGACCAACGAAACCCCCCAGCGAATATCCAGGTTCCCCCACCTCAAGCAGGACTTCGCCGCATCGCTCGTCGTGTTCCTGGTCGCGCTCCCGCTGTGCGTGGGCGTGGCCGTGGCCTCCGGCGTGCCGGCCGAGCTCGGGCTCGTCACCGGCATCGTCGGCGGCCTCGTCACCGGACTGATGCGGGGCAGCAGCCTGCAGGTGTCCGGTCCGGCGGCCGGTCTGACCGTGCTGGTCTTCGAGGCGGTGCAGGAGTTCGGGCTGCCCGCCCTCGGAGTGATCGTCCTCGCGACCGGCGCTCTGCAGATCGCCATGGGCGCCCTGAAGCTGGGGCGCTACTTCCGGGCCATCTCGGTCTCGGTCGTCGAGGGCATGCTGGCCGGAATCGGCCTGGTGCTGATAGCCGGTCAGCTGTATTCGATGGTCGGCGCCAAGGCGCCGGAGTCCGGCCTGGAGAAGATCGCCGGGCCGCCCGGGGCGCTCGTGGACGCGGTCGGCAACGCCGACGCGTCGGCCTCGCTCGCGCTCGGCGTCGGCACCATCGCGGTGCTGGTGTTGTGGAAGCGGTTGCCGGCAAAGGTCCGGACGGTGCCCGGTCCGCTCGCCGCTGTGGGCCTGGCCACGCTCGCCGCGCTGCTGCTGGACCTGCCCGTGGCCACCGTCGAGGTGCAGGGCCTGCTCGGTTCCATCCAGCCGCCGCCGCTGTCCGCCTTCGGCGATCTGGCAGCCGTCGGACTGCTCGGCACGATCGTCGCGTTCACCCTGATCGCGTCCGCGGAGTCGCTGTTCAGCGCGGCGGCGGTGGACCGGCTGCACGACGGCCCGCGCACCGAGTACGACAAGGAGCTGATGGCGCAGGGGGCGGGCAACGCCCTGTGCGGAGTGCTCGGCGCGCTGCCGATGACCGCGGTGATCGTGCGCAGCGCGGCCAACGTTCAGGCGGGCGCGCGGACGAAGGCGTCCCGTGTGCTGCACGGGCTGTGGCTGCTGCTGTTCGCGGCCCTGCTGCCGGACGTGCTGGCGTACATACCCATCCCGGCGCTGGCCGGCATCCTCGTGCACGCGGGCGCCAAGCTCGTGCCCGTTCGGGCGATCGTGGGGCTGTGGCGCGAGCACCGCGGCGAGGCGCTGATCCTGGTCGTCACGGCCGTGTCGATCGTCGCGGTCAGCATGTTCGAGGGCGTCCTCATCGGTCTCGCACTGGCCGTCGCCAAGACCGCGTGGGAGGCCTCGCACCTGCGGCTGGAGGTCGTCGACAAGGGCGCGGGACCCGTCCAGGCGTATCTGTCGGGCAACGCGACGTTCCTGCGCCTGCCGAAGATCCTCGACAGCCTGGAGGCCCTCCCGCAGGACCGTCCCGTCGAGCTGGACCTCTCCGGCCTGCACCACCTCGACCACGCCTGCCGTACGGCCCTGGAGACCTGGGCCGAGCGTCACAGCGCGGTCGGCACGGAGCCGGTGAAGGTCACGGAACCGGTAAAGGCGGCGGAACCGGTTACGACCGGGTAGCGCCCGAAGCGGCTCGCAGCGCCGTCGCCGCTCGCCGTCCGGCCCGGAGGCCATCGCGTGGCCCCGGACCGGACGCCGGGCATATCGTTGCAGAAGCAGACAGAACGGCTGTCAGGGACCTCTTGCTGAGGAGGTCGTCATGCTCGAGGAGCTGCTGGGCGCGGCCGCGGCGGTCGCCGCCGGGGGCCTCGTGTATCTGGCGGCGGCCGCACGGGTCGTCAAGCAGTACGAGCGCGGGGTGGTGCTGCGGCTCGGCCGGCTGCGCGGCGGCGTCCGACAGCCGGGGTTCACGATGGTCGTCCCCGCGGTGGACCGGCTGCGCAAGGTCAACATGCAGATCGTGACGATGCCCATTCCCGCCCAGGAGGGCATCACCCGCGACAACGTGACGGTGCGGGTCGACGCGGTCGTGTACTTCCGGGTGGTGGACGCGGCGGCCGCGATCATCAACGTCGAGGACTACCGTTTCGCCGTCTCGCAGATGGCGCAGACCTCACTGCGGTCGATCATCGGCAAGAGCGAGCTGGACGACCTGCTGTCGAACCGGGAGAAGCTCAACGAGGGCCTGGAGCTGATGATCGACAGCCCGGCCATCGGCTGGGGCGTGCAGATCGACCGCGTAGAGATCAAGGACGTGTCCCTGCCGGACACCATGAAGCGCTCGATGGCCCGTCAGGCCGAGGCCGACCGTGAGCGGCGGGCGCGGATCATCAACGCGGACGCCGAGCTCCAGGCGTCGAAGAAACTCGCCGAGGCGGCGGAGCAGATGTCCGAGCAGCCCGCCGCGCTCCAGTTGCGGTTGCTCCAGACGGTCGTGGCGGTAGCCGCCGAGAAGAACTCCACGCTCGTCCTGCCGTTCCCGGTGGAGCTGCTGCGTTTCCTGGAAAAGGCCCAGCAACCGCTTCCGCAACCTCCCCAGCAGCAACAGCCGCCGCCCTCGCCGCCGCCTCCGCCGAAGGCCGTCGAGGAGTAAAGCCGAGTAACACGGTGTCCGTCCGACCGAACGCGCGAGCGCCCGGGCGGGTGATGCCGCCGGAGACGCGGTCATATATCCGCACAGCGACCGGCCCACCCCTCATACATTCATACGATGATCACTCCGGTTCGTCGCTTCGCCGCCCTCTGCGCCCTCGGCACCGCCCTCGGGGGCCTCGCCGCCTGCGGCACCGCCGCCCAGGAACCGCCTGCCGCCCGCCCGGCCGCCCCCGCCCACAGCTCCTCCACCTCTCCCACCTCCCCGACCCACGCATCTGGCTCCCCCACCCCCCACACCTCCGCTGCCCCCGGCAAGGCCGGCGCTCCCTCCCGGCCCCCCACGCTGGCCCCGGGTCCGGCCGGTCTCACCCCCGTCTTCCGCAACGCCCCACGCACCGCCGACAAGACCGTCGCCCTCACCTTCGACGCCGACATGACCGCCGACCAGGGGGCCAGAGCGGCGTCCGGCGAGCACTTCGACAACCCGGGGCTGATCGCGGCGCTGCGCGCGCTGAAGGTGCCGGCCACCGTGTTCATGACCGGCCGCTGGGCCGAGGAGTACCCGGACCAGGCCCGCTCGATCGGCCGCGATCCGCAGTTCGAGGTCGCCAACCACTCCTACAGCCACTACGCGTTCACCGACGACTGCTACGGCCTGCCGACCGTCCCCGCGAACCGGATGCGGGCGGACGTGGAACGGGCGTACACGGCGTTCCGCAAGGCCGGGGTGCCGAACGCGATGCCTTACTTCCGTTTCCCCGGCGGCTGCTACGACCAGCGGGCGCTGCGCGCGGTGAGCGGCACGGGCGTGACCGCGGTGCAGTGGGACGTGGTGAGCGGGGACGCGTTCGCGACGGACGCGGACGCGGTGGCCCGTCAGGTGCTGGAGGGCGTGAAGCCGGGCTCCGTCGTCGTCATGCACTGCACCCGCAGCGCCGCGCCGACGACCGAGCGGGCGGTGCGCACGATCGTGCCGGAGCTGCGCCGACAGGGATACCGGTTCGTCAAGGTCTCCGAGCTGATCGGGGCGGCGAGCGGGCGACGGTGATGCTGGGCTCCGGGCCTTTCGGCGGGTCCAGTAGCCTGCGTTTGTGAGTGAGAGTCCCTTCCAGACCGAGCCGAACCCCCGTGACCAGGCTCCCCAGTTCGTGTTGCCGCTCGTCGTGCGGGTGGAGAAGGCGTCGCCGCCCGCCCGTACCGACGCTCTGGAGACCGCCGCTCGTGCGGTGCTCGTGATGCTCAGCGATGAGCGGTCCGTCGGGGACGGCGAGTGGGCGCAGATCATGCGGGACTGGCAGGACGCCCGGATTCGGAAGGTCGTCCGGCGGGCTCGGGGGGCCGAGTGGCGGCGGGCCGGGGAGTTGCCGGGGATCACCCTCACGGGGAAGTCGGCGGAGGTGCGGGTGTTTCCGCCGGTGCCGTTGGACGGATGGCCGAAGGAACTGGCGAAGCTCCAGGTTTCCGGAACCGATTTCGACGACCCGGAGCCGCCCGCGGACGTCGAACCGGGGACGGTCGTGCTGTGGATGAGTCCCGAGGTGGAGATGTCCGCGGGGAAGGCGATGGCGCAGGCCGGGCACGGCGCGCAGCTCGCCTGGTGGGAACTGTCGGACGAGGAACGGGCCGCCTGGCGCGAGGCGGGGTTTCCGCTCGCCGTGCGGATCGCGGAGACGGACCGGTGGCGTGAGCTGACGGTGAGCGGACTGCCGCTGGTGCGGGACGCCGGGTTCACCGAGATCGCGCCGGGCAGCTGCACGGTGGTCGCGGAGCATCCTGCCCTGCGCGCCCGCTGATCTCCTTCCCCCGAACCTCAAATGTTGCTCTGAAGGCGGGTGGCGAGCGGTTCGGTCGACGGCGGTGGGGTCATACCACCGTCACCACTGAGGGGGACGAAGGAGGCGGGGGCCATGATGCGACTGGGGACGGGGATCGGCTGGCGGCCGGAGATCGCGGACGCCGTGGAGCGGATGCCGGGCATCGACTGGGTCGAGGCCGTCGCCGAGAACGTGTGTCCCGGCCATCTGCCCGACTCCCTGCTGCGGCTGCGCGAGCGCGGGGTCACCGTGATCCCGCACGGCGTCTCGCTCGGGCTCGGCGACGCGGAGCGGCCCGACGAGGGGCGGCTCACGGCCCTCGCCGAGCGGGCCGAGGCGCTGGGGTCGCCGCTGGTCACGGAACACATCGCGTTCGTCCGCGCGGGCGGCCCCCTGACAGCGTCCCCGCGGCTGGAGGCCGGGCATCTGCTGCCCGTACCGCGTACCCGGGACGCCCTCGACGTGCTGTGCGAGAACGTGCGCATCGCGCAGGAGGCGCTGCCCGTGCCGCTCGCCGTCGAGAACATCGCCGCGCTCGTCGCGTGGCCGGGCGAGGAGATGACCGAGGGGCAGTTCCTGTACGAGTTGGCCGACCGCACGGGCGTACGACTGCTCATCGACGTCGCCAACCTGCACACCAACCATGTCAACCGTGGCGAGGACCCCGCCAAGGCGCTCGCCGAACTGCCCCTGGAGGCCATCGCCTACGTCCATGTCGCGGGCGGCTTCGAGCGGGACGGCGTCTGGCACGACAGCCACGCCCACCCGGTCCCCCGGCCGGTCCTCGACATCCTGACCGACCTCGCGTCCCGGGTGTCGCCGCCGGGCGTACTGCTGGAACGGGACGAGAACTTCCCCGAACCGGCCGAACTGGAGCGGGAGTTGGGCGCGATCAGGAAGGCCGTGGAACGCGGCGCGAAAGAGCGTCGTGCGCAGGAGCACGGCGCGCAGGAGTGCGGTGCGCAGGGGAGCGCCAGGGAGACGGAACCGACCGCCTCCGACGACAGGGCGGCGGCCCGCCAGCGCCTCGGCCTCGCGCAGACGGCTCTGCTGTCCGCGCTCGTGGCCGGGACGCCGGCGCCCGAGGGCTTCGACCGGATGCGGCTCGGCGTACAGGCCCGGGCGCTGGCGGCGAAGCGGGCGGACGTGGTGGCGAAGGTGGCCCCGGAGCTGCCGCTCATCCTCGGAAACGGTTACCGAACCGCGTTCGTCGCGTATGCCCAGGGGCATCCGATGCGCGGCGGCTACCGGCAGGACGCCCTCGACTTCGCCGAGGAACTGCTGCTGGGCGGACGGCTGGCGGAGGGCCGGTCCCGCCGAGAGCTGCGCCGCTGGTGGCTGGACCGCTCGGGCCCGGCGCCACGACCGACGTCACGGCTGGGTCAGGTGGGACGGGTGGGGCGGTCGTTGATCGGACGGTGACGGATGTGCCGGGGTTAACACTGCCCCGTCGCGCTCGTAGTGCTCGACGTCCGCGCCACGTATCCCAACCGTTTACCACCCGTTTCCCCCGCTTTGCCGCCCCGTTCCGCTCTCCCGATCGCCCGAAATGACCATTATGCAACTCTTCAGACCTGTACGGCGGTTGACGGAACCGGCGAGTAATATGCCAATTCCCGCAACCGAAGCGCACTAGCGTGCAGTGCCGCGAGCAGGAGGCACCATGCGCCCGCGACCCCCGATCAAGGGCAGAGGCATCTTCAGCGGTACCGGGCTCATCCTCACGGGCCTGGCGGCGACCCTCGCGGCGCTGGTCTTCCCGATCTGGTCGTACACCGACCGTTCGGACACCGGAGTGGACGTGCTGAACGCGCAGAGCGTGTCGACGCAGTACGGGCCGCTGTCCGCGCTGGACCGGGAGTTCGTCACCAAGGTACGGCTGGCCGGACTGTGGGAGCTGCCCGCCGGCCAGCAGGCACAGACGAAGGGCGCCACCGAGGCCGTGCGGACGGCGGGCCGGCACCTCGTCGAGGGGCACACCTTCCTGGACGAGCGGGTACGCTCCGTCGCCTCCCAACTGGGCCTCGCCCTGCCCAACGAGCCCAACGACCAGCAGAAGGGCTGGCTGCGCGAACTCGACGCGGCGCAGGGCGAGCAGTACGACTGGAAGTTCGCCAACCTCCTGCGCCTCGCGCACGGCCGGGTGTTCTCCGTCGTCGCCCAGGTGCGGGCCAGCACCCGCAACTCGCTGGTGCGCGAGCTCGCCGACGACGCCAACACCACCGTGCTGGACCACATCAAGATCCTTGAGGCCACCGGGTACGTCGACTTCGACGCCCTCGCCCGGGACATGGCCACCGGCAGCACACCGCCGCTCACCGCCTCGTCCGGCCCGCCCGGCCCGACGACCGGTCCGGGGTGGGTCGTGCCGGTCGCGCCGTCGCCGTATCCCACGTACACACTGCCGCCGGCCGCGGTCAGCCCTCCGCCCGGCTCCTGAGGCCGCCTCCGACTCCCGGGTCCGGACGAAGACAAACGGAACGTCACATACCCACAACGCTCGGTCCGGATAGTGAACAAGGCATGGCGTTTCCTGGTGCATCTGGCATAGAAACACGGCATGGTCTGGGTGCTTCTCCTGCTGCTGGCATGGGCCGTCGCGGGCGCGGCGTGCACACGCCTGTGCCTGGCCGCCGTCCGTGCGGCGACGGTCGACGAGAACGCCGGCCACGGACATGACCTGACGCTCTACGAGGCGGCCTTCCTGTCCGGCGGCCCCCGCCGGGTCGCCGACCTCACCATGGTCTCCATGGCACGGCAGCAGCGACTGCTGCTCGCGCACACCGGCTGGGCCACCGTCGTGGACCCGTGCGGGCGCGACGACATGGAGCGGTCGGTCATCGGAGCCATCGGCCCGGAGGGGCAGTCCCGTATAGCGCCGGTGCGGGCCGCCGCGGCGGCCGCGGACGCCGTGCGCGGCCTCGCCGACCGGCTGGTCGGCGCCGGCCTGGCGGTGCCCGACGGAACCCGCACGACGGTCGCGACCGGGGTACGGCAGGTGCGGGTCGCCGCCGTGGTCGTCCTCGCGCTGGGCGCCGCCGCACTGCTGGTCCCCGCCACCCCCGACATGCCCCGCACCCTCGTCGCCCTCTGGTTCGCGCTGCCCCTCGCCCTCACCCTGAGCTGTCTGGCCATAGCGCGGGTCGAGGTGCACCCGTACTCGCGCTGGGCCTCCCCGGCCGGGCAGCGGCTGCTGGGCGCGCTGACCCGGCGCGCCGGGAGCGCGGGGGACGACCGTACGTACCTGACCTCGGTCGCCGTACGCGGGATCCGCGCGGTCGGTGAGCCGGACCTGCGGGCGGCCTTCGCGCATCGCGAGCAGTTCGGGCGGGACTGAGACGGGACGCGCTCGACCACCAGGGGGCGCACAAGGGGCATTGGCGGCGACACCCGCCGATGGTGCTTGCCTTCCCCCACGACCGAACCAAACATCCCTTTTGTCGCCGCCGCGCACCGAAGGGACACCCGAATGAGAGCCGCCGCCCTCCACTCGGCCGCAGGAGCCCTGCTGCTGACCGCACTCTCCGCCGTCCCGGCGGGCGGCGTCCCGAACGCCCCCGGTCTGCCCGTCGCCGCCCCCGGCGTCGCTCCGGGCGTCGCTCCGGGCGTCGCTCCGGGCGTCGCTCCGGGCGTCGCTCCGGGCGTCGCTCCGGGCGTCGCGCTCGCCGCCGCGCGGGCCGCGGCGCAGGGCGTCGACTTCGGGAACTGCTCCGACGCGCAGGACCTGCCCGGCAGCATGCAGTGCGGCACCGTCGTCGTCCCGCTGGACTACGCCCGCCCGAACGGCAAGCAGATCACACTGACCGTCAGCCGGGTGCAGGCCACGCACCGGGACCCGCACAACAGCAAGCGCCGGGTGCCCCGGCAGGGCGCGCTGGTCTTCAACCCGGGCGGTCCCGGCGGCTCCGGGCTGTACTTCCCGCTGATCGGGCTGCTGCCGGAGTGGAAGCGGATCGGGGCGGCCTACGACCTCGTCGGCTACGACCCGCGCGGGGTCGGCCGTTCCGCGCCCCTGTCCTGCCAGGATCCCAAACGTTTCCTCAAGGGCCCCTCCCCCGCCCCGGTCCATCCCTCGGAGGCGTACAAGCGGGAGCGCATCGCGCAGGCGAAGGCGTATGCGCAGGGCTGTGCGAAGCGGGCGGGCAGTGCCCTGCGGCACTACAACTCGCTCAACAACGCCCGTGACCTGGACGTGCTGCGCGCCGCGCTGGGCGAGGAACGGCTGACGTTCATGGGGGCGTCGTACGGCACCTACTTCGGGGCGCTCTACGCGACCCTGTTCCCCTCGCACGTGCGGCGGATGGTGTTCGACGCGGCCGTCGACCCGGACCCGGCGCAGATCTGGTACCGCAACAACCTCGACCAGTCGGCGGCGTTCGAGAGCCGCTGGACGGACTTCCGGGAGTGGATCGCCGAGCACGACGACGTGTACGGCCTCGGCCGCACGGCGGAGGCCGTGCTGGCCAGCTACGAGCGGGCCCGGGCGCGGCTGGCCGCGAAGCCGGCCGGCGGGAAGGTGGGACCGGGCCAGCTCCAGGGCGCGTTCTTGCAGGCCGGGTACTACGACGACTACTGGCCGACCCGGGCGCAGGCCCTGTCGGAGTACCTGAAGGGCGACCCGAGGCAGCTGATCGCGCAGGCCGGGCCGGTGCCGGAGGCCGCCGCGGAGGCGGAGAACGCCAACGCCGTGTACACGGCCGTGGAGTGCAACGACGCGTCCTGGCCGACGGACTGGAAGGTGTGGGACCGCGACAACACGCGGCTCGCGCGCGTCGCGCCGTTCGAGACGTGGGACAACGTGTGGGCGAACCTGCCGTGTGCGTTCTGGCCGGCCCCGCGGCAGCGGCCGCTCGACGTGCGGACCGGTCCGGGTGAGCTGCCGCCGACGCTGATCCTGGCCGCCGAGCGGGATGCCGCCGCGCCTTACGCCGGCGCCTTGGAGATGCACCGGCGGCTGACGGGCTCGGTGCTGGTGACCGAGCGGGACTCCGGCGCCCACGGCATCGCGGGCGGCCCGAACGCCTGCGTCAACGGCCACCTCGACGCGTATCTGCTTCAGGGCCGGCTCCCGGTGCGGCGCGCGGCCTGCGCACCGCACCCGGAACCACGACCGGCGGCCCCGTCCAAGGAGCGGGCCGACCGGCCCAAGAGCTGATCAGGCGAGCCCTGCGACCAGCTCGGCCACCGACTTGCGACGGCCCGTGTAGAACGGGACCTCCTCGCGGACGTGCATACGGGCCTCGGAGGCGCGCAGATGGCGCATGAGGTCGACGATGCGGTACAGCTCGTCGGCCTCGAAGGCCAGGATCCACTCGTAGTCGCCGAGCGAGAACGAGGCGACCGTGTTGGCGCGGACGTCCGGGTAGCCGCGGGCCATCTTGCCGTGGTCGGCGAGCATGCGGCGCCGGTCCTCGTCGGGCAGCAGATACCAGTCGTAGGAGCGCACGAAGGGGTAGACGCTCACGTAGTCGCGGGGCGTCTCGTCGGCGAGGAACGCCGGGATGTGCGAGCGGTTGAACTCGGCGGGGCGGTGCAGCGCCATGTTCGACCAGACCGGCTCCAGGGCGCGGCCGAGCCGCGTACGGCGGAAGAGGTTGTACGCCTCCTGGAGCTGGTCGGCGGTCTCGGCGTGCCACCAGATCATGAGGTCGGCGTCGGCGCGCAGGCCGGACAGGTCGTACGTGCCGCGGATCGTCACGTCCTTGGCGGCGAGCTGGTCGAACAGCTCCTGGACCTCGTCGGCGTAGCCCGCGCGGTCCTCGGGGAGCACGTCCTTCAGCTTGAAGACGGACCACAGGGTGTAGCGGATGACCTCGTTGAGGTCCTTGGCCAGCTTGCCCTTGTTGGGGATCCTGCCGGCCTCGGTGGTGGGGGCGTCGTCACTCATGGTTCTCATTCTCCCGCTCCGCCGTGCAGACTTTGCACCGGGTTGGCCGTGAGCTCCCGGACGGCGCTCAGGTCGCCGCGGAGCTGGTCCACCGCGGCGTACGCGCTCGCGATGCAGGCCGGGATGCCGACTCCGTCGTACTGCGCGCCGCACACGGCGAGGCCCGCGAGCTTCGCGACGTGCTCACGGATGCGGGCCACGCGCGCGTGGTGGCCGACCGGGTACTGGGGCAGGCCGTCCGTCCAACGGGTGACGCGGGTTTCGAGGGGCGTCGCCTCCAGGCCGGTGGCCTCGCGCAGGTCGTGCCGGGAGACGTCGACGATTTCGGCGTCGTCCTTCTGGAGGATCTCCGTCTCGCCGTACCGCCCCACGGAGGTGCGCAGCACGACCGTGCCCGGGTCCTGGTCGGCGATCCAGCCCCACTTCTGGGAGGCGAAGGTGGACGCCTTGATGGTGCGGCCGTCGACGGGCGGGACGAGGAAGCCGCTGCCGTCGGGCAGGGCGGTCTCGGTGCGCCGGTAGGCGAGGGTGACCAGGGCCATGGAGGCGTACTCCACCGTGCGCAGTTCGGCGGCGGCCTCGGGGGACTCGGCGGCCAGCAGCGCGGCGGCGGCCGGGGCGGGGACGGCGACGACCACGGCGTCGGCGCGCAGCACCCGCTCCCCCGCGGTGACCTGCCAGCCGCCCGCGGGCTCCCGGCGCAGTCCGGTCACCGGCACGCGCGTGTGGATCTCGCCGCCGCGGGCCCGGACGGACTCGGCGACCGCGAGCGGCAGGGAGCCCACGCCGCCCTCGATGCCCATGAACACGGGCCCGGTCTGCTGGTTGGCCGCCGCCTTGGCCTGGATCTCGCGGACGGCCTGCGTCAACGACGTGTGCATGCGCGCCGCCTGGAAGAGCTGCGGGACGGCCGAGCGCATCGAGATCCGGTAGGCGTCACCGGCGTACACCCCGCCCAGGAGCGGCTCGATGAGACGGTCGACGACCTCGCGGCCCAGGCGGGCGGCCACGTACTCCCCCACCGCCACGTCCTCCCCGACCTCCGTGCGGGGCAGGTCCGCGTCGCGCTCGATACGGGCGAGGCCCTCGTCGGACAGGACGCCGGCGAGGGCGTCCGCGGTGCCGGGGACGCCCATGACGTGGCCTTTGGGCATGGGGCGCAGAGCGCCGCGGGTCCAGATCGAGGCCGTCGCGGTGGCCGGCGGCTGCAGGCGGTCGTCGAGGTGGACCTCGCGCGCGAGGGCGACCGCCTCGGGCCGGCGGGCCAGCATCGACTCGGCGCCGAAGTCCACGCGCACGCCCGCGATCTCGCCGGGCAGCAGCTTGCCGCCCACCCGGTCGGACGCCTCCAGCACGGTCACCCGCACGCCGTGCGCCAGCAGCCGGTGGGCCGCGGCCAGCCCGGCGATTCCGGCTCCGATGACGACGACGTGCTGCCCCGTGCCCGTACCCGTTGCGCTCATGTCCCCACTCTCTCAAACCCCACTGACACTCCCGCCGCGACCCGGTGTCCTCCCCGCGTCCCGACCGTGACCTCTTCGGAACCGATCCCCGCCAACGTCCCGGCCCACCCGGGCGTCGAAGGAGCGTCAGTCGCCACGACCCTCGGGGGGCACACCCGCATGAGCACACGACAATCCGTACGACGCTCAGGACGACGTTCCGCACGACGTTCCGCGCGACCCGCCCACGTCCTGGCCGGGCTCCTGCTGACCGGCGCGCTCGCGCTCACCGGATGCAGCGGCGCGGACGACACGGACGCGGGCGGCAAGGCCGACAAGGCAGCCGTCGCGGACGCGGCCTCCGGGAACCCGGGGGCCGCCCAGGACACCGAGGAGGGCGCGGGCGCGAGCGGCTCGAAGGCCACCGCCGCGCCGAAGCTCACGGCGAACCGCATCATCCGCACGGCCTCCCTGACCGTGCAGGTCAAGGACGTGCCGAAGGCTCTCGGCGAGGCCCGCACGACCACCGAGAACGCGGGCGGCTACATCGGCGACGAGACGACCGTCCGGGACCAGGACGGCGCCGAGCGGACCCGGGTGGTGCTGCGGGTGCCCGTCGAGAAGTACGACGACGTCCTCGCCGCCCTCCAGGGCGCGGGCAAGCTCCTGGAACGCACGGCGAAGGCCGAGGACGTCACCGACCAGGTCGTCGACGTCGACAGCCGCATCGCCTCCCAGCGCGCCAGCGTCGCCCGGGTCCGCGACCTGATGGACCGGGCCGCCAAGCTGAGCGACGTGGTCGCTCTGGAGGGCGAGTTGAGCAGCCGGGAGGCCGACCTGGAGGCGCTGCTCGCCCAGCAGGCCTCCCTGAAGGACCGAACGAGCCTGGCGACCGTCACCCTGACCCTGTCGCAGAAGCCGGTCGCCCCGGCCGCCGAGGACGACGATCCGGGGTTCGTGGACGCGCTGGCCGGCGGCTGGGACGCGTTCGTGACGATGCTGCGCTGGATCGCCGTCGCGTTCGGCGCGGTGCTGCCCTTCCTCGCGGTGGCCGCGCTGCTCCTGCTGGCGTGGCTGCGCCTGGTACGACCGCGGCGGCGGGCGGCGCGGGTGAGCGAGCCCGGGAGCCGCGCGACGGCGACCGGCGGCACGGGAGCGGCCGGCACGGGAGCGGCCGGCACGGGAGCGGCCGGCACGGGAGCGGCCGGCACGGGAGCGGCCGGCACGGGAGCGGCCGGCACGGGAGCGGGCGGCACGGGAGCGGGCGGCACGGGAGCGGGCGGCACGGGAGCGGGCGGCACGGGAGCGGGCGAGCCCGAGCAGGACTGAACTGCGAGTCCCCCGTAGCGTGTTCGTATGAGCATCGAGCGACTGGTCGTGATCGGCGGTGACGCCGCGGGCATGTCCGCGGCGTCCCAGGCCCGCCGCCTGAAGGGGCCCGAAGACCTGGAGATCGTCGCCTTCGAACGCGGCCACTTCACGTCCTTCTCGGCGTGCGGGATCCCCTACTGGGTGGGCGGTGACGTCACCGAACGGGACGATCTGATCGCCCGCACGCCCGAGGAGCACCGCGCGCGCGGGATCGACCTGCGGCTGCGCACCGAGGTCACCGAGATCGACGTGGCCGGACGACGGGTACGCGCGCGGGACGTGGATTCCGGGGCGCAGTCCTGGACGTCGTACGACAAGCTCGTCCTCGCAACCGGGGCCCGCCCGATCCGGCCGGACATGCCGGGGGTGGACGCTCCGGGCGTGCACGGGGTGCAGACGCTCGACGACGGGCAAGCGCTGCTCGACACGCTGGCACGCGCGCGTGGGAAGCGGGCCGTGGTCGTGGGAGCCGGCTACATCGGCGTGGAGATGGCCGAGGCGCTCATCAACCGCGGCTACCAGGTGACGGTCGTCAACCGGGGCAGCGAGCCGATGTCGACGCTGGACCCGGACATGGGCCGGCTGGTGCACCGGGCCATGGAGGGCATGGGCATCACCATGGTGAACGACGCCGAGGTCACCGCAGTGCGCACGGCCGGGGACGGCCGGGTGCGGGCGGTGGTGACCGAGGACGACGAGTACCCGGCGGACGTGGTGGTGCTGGGCATCGGCGTCCGCCCGGAGACCGGTCTCGCGAAGGCCGCCGGCCTGCCCCTGGGCGCGCACGGCGGGCTGCTCACGGACCTCGCGATGCGGGTCCGCGGGCCCCTCGCCGACGGGTCGATCTGGGCCGGGGGCGACTGCGTCGAGGTCCTCGACCTGGTCTCCGGCCAGGAACGTCACATCGCCCTCGGCACCCATGCCAACAAGCACGGCCAAATCATCGGAACCAACGTCGGAGGCGGTTACGCGACGTTTCCCGGCGTGGTCGGCACGGCCGTCAGCAAGGTCTGCGATCTGGAGATCGCCCGCACGGGCCTGCGCGAGAAGGACGCGCGCAGGGTCGGCCTCCAGTTCGAAACCGTCACCATCGAGTCCACCAGCCGCGCCGGCTACTACCCCGGCGCCTCCCCGATGACGGTCAAGATGCTCGCCGAGCGAAGGACGGGCCGTCTGCTGGGCGTCCAGATCGTCGGACGGGAGGGTGCGGGCAAGCGCGTGGACATCGCGGCGGTGGCCCTGACAGCCGGAATGACGGTGGAACAGATGACGGCCCTGGACCTGGGATACGCGCCGCCGTTCTCACCCGTGTGGGACCCCGTACTGGTAGCGGCAAGAAAGGCGTCGGCGAAAGTACGGAACTTCTAGGCGGGCGCAAGGGCGACTGGCCCGGGGTGCGCGGGGAACTGCGCGACCGCTCCCCACGCACCCGCCCTCACGCACCCGCCCTCACGCGCCCGCCCTCACGGGCCCGCCCCGCAACGCTCCTTAAGCGGTTCCGGTCAGTCGCGGCAGCGCGGAAACCGCCGCGGTGGCCGGCTGTTCCGCCGGCTTCGCGTGGGCCGCAGCCGCCGGCCGCGTCCGCAAGCGGTTACTGACGGCCTCGTCCAGTGTCACCGGCCGCTGCATCTGCGAAGCGAGTCGCCCGGCCTCCTGGCCGAGCCGCGCCACGTCCTCCCAGGGCAGCCGGATCACCAGGGAGATCTCCGCCTCGCCGTCGGGCGTGGCGTGCATCGTGGGAGTAACTCGGTCGTTCATCGCCTGTTCCTCACGTCGTCCCCGCGACCCGCCTTCCTCGTGCCGCGAGCGGTTGCCGGTTCATACGCGCCCGTGGGGACCCGCGTTCACCGGTTCGTCGAACGGATCGGGGGCAGTACTTCCTTGTGGTCATCCCCGTCCATGACGTGAACCCCGTGCGCCGCACCCCCGTGGTGACGTATGCGCTGATCGCGGTGAACGTCTTCGTCTTCTGGTTCATGCCCGGCCTGTCGGGCTCCGTGGCGGGCGACAGCAGCCTGGCCCAGACGTGCCACCTGCACGCCTTCCTGGAGCACTACGCGGCCGTGCCGCGCGAGTTGATCCACCATCAGCTGCCGCAACTCGTCCCCACCGGCGAGACCATGGGCGCGACCTGTCAGCTGGGGCCGCCGGGCTACGACAAGTCGCCGGCGCTGAGCGTCCTCACCGCGATGTTTCTGCACGGCGGCTGGCTGCACCTGCTGGGCAACATGCTGTTTCTGCTGATCTTCGGAAACAACATCGAGGACCGCATGGGGCACGTCCGCTTCGCGCTCTTCTACGTCGCCTGCGGCTACGCGGCGTCGTACGGCTTCGCCGTCCTCAACGCCGACTCGACCGACCCGTTGATCGGCGCGTCCGGGGCCATCGCAGGGGTGCTGGGCGCCTACCTGGTGCTGTATCCGAAGGCCAGGGTGTGGGTGCTCGTCCCGTTCCTGGTGTTTCTGCCGCTGCGCCTGCCCGCCTGGCTGGTGCTGGGTTTCTGGTTCGTGCTGCAGGCGGTGTACTCCTCGGGCGAGGGCGTCTCCGACGCGGGCACCGTGGCGTACGCGGCGCATGTCGTCGGTTTCCTCGTGGGCATGCTGCTGGCCTGGCCGCTCAAGCCGGGCACGCCTGCGCCGCCGGAGCCGCGCGGCCTGCTGTTCGGCAGACGGGCCCGGCCCCGGCACACATGGTGAAACCGGTTACCGGACGGTCTGCGCGTGGACGTACTCGACCAGGCGGGTCAGGGCATCCGGGTCGGTGGACGGCATGACGCCGTGGCCGAGGTTGAAGACGTGGCCCTCCAGGCCGGACGCCGCGTCGAGGACCTCTCGGGTCTTGGTCTCGACGGCCTCGGCGCCGGCGAACAGGACGGTCGGGTCGAGGTTGCCCTGGAGCGCCTTGCCGGGGCCGATCCGGCGGACGGCCTCGTCGAGCGGGACGCGCCAGTCGACGCCGACGACGTCCGCGCCGGCCTCGCCCATGAGCTTCAGCAGCTCGCCGGTGCCCACGCCGAAGTGGATGCGCGGGACGCCGTAGGACTCGACGGCCTGGAAGACCTTCGCGGAGGCGGCCATCACCGAGCGGCGGTAGTCGACGGGGGCGAGCGCGCCGGCCCAGGAGTCGAAGAGCTGGACGGCGGAGGCGCCGGCCTCGATCTGCACCTTCAGGAACGCGGCCGTGATGTCGGCGAGCCGGTCCAGCAGGTCGGCCCAGAGCTCCGGGTCGCCGTACATCATCGCCTTGGCGTTCTCGTACGTGCGCGACGGGCCGCCCTCGACGAGGTAGCTCGCGAGGGTGAAGGGCGCCCCCGCGAAGCCGATCAGCGGGGTGGCGCCGAGCTCGGCGGTCAGCTGGCCGATGGCCTCGGTGACGTAGGAGACGTCATCGGGGGTGAGGTCGCGCAGCTGGGCGAGGTCGGCGCGGGTACGGATCGGCTTCTCGACGACCGGGCCGACGCCGGGCTTGATGTCGAGGTCGACGCCGATCGCCTTGAGCGGGACGACGATGTCGCTGAAGTAGATCGCCGCGTCCACGTTGTGCCGACGGACCGGCTGGAGAGTGATCTCGGTGACCAGGTCGGGCCGCATGCAGGACTCGAGCATCCCGACGCCCTCGCGGACCTTGCGGTACTCCGGCAGCGAGCGCCCGGCCTGCCGCATGAACCACACGGGCGTGTGCGGCACGGGCTCACGCCTGCACGCCTTCAGGAAGGCACTGTCATACGTCGCTGTCGGCTGCCGGCCCGCAGGGCTCTCGTTCACGCTCACGACGGCAAGTCTCGCACGCCCCCACAGCCCCCGAACCCGCCCCCTACCGGGACCCCACCCCCCGCCCACCACAACCCCACGGCACCCGCACCGCCCCCTGCCACACCTCGCCCACACCCCCGCCACGGCGACTGCACCGCCCCCTGCCACACCCCGGCCCCACCGCCTGCGGCACCCCTGCCATGCCCCTGCCATGCCCCTGCCGGGACCTAACCGGCCCCCCGCCACGCCCCCGCCAGCCGGGCAGCGCCTCGGCCCCGCCCCTCCGCAAGCCCATGCCACACCTCCACCGCGCTTCGCGGACCACCTCCGCCATGGCCCCCGTCACGCCCTTGCCACACCCCCGCCGCGCTTCGCGGACCACCTCCGCCATGGCCCCCGTCAGGACCTCGCCGAGCATCCGCCATCCCCCCGCTGCCGCTCCGCCACGGCCCGACCACACTCCCCGCAGCGCCCCGTCGGAACCCTGTCCAACCCCCGGCGCGACTCCGCTCCTCCGCACCCCGGCTGCGCCTCGCCACACCTCCACCGCGCCCTGTCGGAGCCTTGTGCGACGCCCGTTGTTCTCCGCGCGCGCCCCGTCGATGTCTTCGGCAGGGGTGTCAGGCGCGTGTGGGCCGTGTGTCTGTTCGCCCAGCGCGCATCCGTCCGCGAGCGCCGCAGGGGTGTCTTGCCCTGCGCGGAGGCCCCGTTCCCCTTAATCTTCCCCGCATGGCTGCGGCTCAGGGACGACTGTCGGACGGCGCTGGCGGGATGGATGACGCGAACGAGGGGGACCCGGATGGGAGCACGTCGGCTCCGTTGCCCTTCCGGGCCGCCGTCGACGCGCTGAGGGCGACGCGACTGCGGCCGCAGATCGAGGTCGAGCCGACGCCGGCGCCCAAACGGCTCGCCCCGTTCGCGTACGCGCTGGAGGCGACGGTCGTGGACGGCGAGCAGGATCTGGCCGACGGCCGGCTGGTGCTGCTGCACGATCCGGCCGGGCACGACGCCTGGCACGGAACGTTCCGGCTGGTGACCCTCATCCGGGCCGAGCTGGAACCCGAGATGGCCGCCGACCCGCTGCTGCCGGAGGTGTGCTGGTCGTGGCTGACCGGCGCGCTCCAGGCGCGCGGACTGACGTACGGCGAGCCGAGCGGGACCGTCACGCGCGCGAGCTCGCACTACTTCGGCGGGCTGGCGGAACGCCCGGCGGCCTCACAGATCGAGATCCGGGCCTCCTGGACGCCGCGCGAGGGCCTGGGCGGCGTGCCGGACACGGGGTCGCACCTGGCGTCCTGGTGCGACTTGCTGGCGCAGGTCGCGGGGCTGCCGCCGGCCGGACCTGGAGACGCGTCGGTGGTGACGCTGCCGCAGCGCAGGGGGCCACACTCACGTTGACCATCTCTTTGTCGATACGGCCATTTTCGGTCCCGTAAGAGGCCCACTTAAACCGACTCGATCTTCGGATGATCGATCGCATGTCCGAGTCGCACAGATTGTTACTCACTAGATCGTGATCATTCTCTAAAGGACCCCGGGTTCGCTGCCGAAGACGACTGTGACCTTGAAAGCACGGTTCGTCCCGGCTTCATCCCCACAAGCCCCACGAGCCGGCTCCCGTCCCCCACCCAGGAGGCCTGGTGTCCGTTCTCCTCGAGCAGCCCGCAAGCCTGGTCGCCTACCGCCCGAACAAGCCCACCGCCATGGTGGTCGTGGCCGACCCGCGCGTCCGCTCCACCGTCACCCGCCACCTGTGGGCGCTCGGTGTGCGCGATGTCATCGAGGCCTCGTCCATCGCGGAGGCTCGTCCCCGCATCGGCAACCCCCGCGACATCTGCGTCGCCGACGTCCACCTGCCCGACGGCTCCGGCCTCACCCTTCTGTCGGAGACCCGCGCCGCGGGCTGGCCCAACGGCCTCGCCCTCTCCGCCGCCGACGACATCGGCGCCGTGCGCAACGCCCTCGCGGGCGGCGTCAAGGGCTACGTGGTCACCGGCACCCGCACTAACCTCGGTCTCCCCAACCGACCCGGTGCCGCCCCCCTCGGCTCGGCCGCCCGCCTGCACCGCCGCCCCCCGGGTGCCCCGAGTCACCCGGGTGGCTACCGCGAGCTCTCCGGCCGTGAGGTCGAGGTGCTGCGGCTGGTCGCGGAGGGCCAGTCGAACAAGGCGATCGGCGTCTCGATGGGCCTTTCGGCGCTGACCGTCAAGAGCCACCTGGCCCGCATCGCCCGCAAGCTCGGCACGGGCGACCGCGCCGGCATGGTCGCGGTGGCGCTGCGGACCGGCATCATCCACTGAGCGACCGCCAGTACCACACAAGCCCCACGAGCCGACTCCCGTCACCCCGATCATTCACCGACCTGACTGGTTTACGACCCTCTCGCGCCCGCCGACGGAACGTTCCGTCGGCGGGCGCCGTCCATACACAGATACCCTTGACAGGTGACCGACGCCCAAGAAACCGCAGCAGCCAGTTCACTGCGAACCACCGGAGGCGCCCCTCCGGACGACGGCGGATCGACTGATTCCGGGGCGCCGACACCATTGCTCGAACCACGCGAGGGCATCCCTCCCGTGATCGCCGACGAAGCCTCCCTCGCCGAGGTGATCGCCGCCTTCGCCGCCGGCTCCGGCCCGCTCGCCGTCGACGCCGAGCGGGCTTCCGGCTACCGCTACGGACAGCGCGCCTATCTGGTGCAGCTACGTCGCGAGGGCGCCGGCAGCGCGCTGATCGACCCCGTGGCCTGCCCCGACCTGTCCGCGCTCGACGAGGCCCTCTCCGACGTCGAGTGGGTCCTGCACGCGGCCACTCAGGACCTGCCGTGTCTGCGCGAGATAGGCATGGCGCCGACGCGGCTGTTCGACACCGAGCTGGCCGGAAGGCTCGCCGGGTTCCCGCGGGTCGGCCTCGGCGCGATGGTCGAGGGCGTGCTCGGCTTCGTCCTCGAGAAGGGCCACTCCGCGGTGGACTGGTCGACGAGGCCGCTGCCCGAGCCGTGGCTGCGGTACGCGGCCCTCGACGTCGAGCTCCTGGTCGACCTGCGCGACGCGCTGGAGAAGGAGCTGGACCGGCAGGGCAAGCTGGAGTGGGCCCGCCAGGAGTTCGACGCGATCGCGTCCGCCCCGCCGGCCGAGCCCCGCAAGGACCCGTGGCGTCGTACGTCCGGCATGCACAAGGTGCGCCGGCGACGGCAGCTGGGTGTGGTGCGGGAGCTCTGGCAGACGCGGGACAAGGTCGCGCAGCGGCGGGACGTGTCGCCGGGCAAGGTGCTGTCGGACGCGGCCATCGTGGAGGCCGCGCTCGCCCTTCCGGCGAACGTGCACGCGCTCGCCGCGCTGAACGGGTACGGGCACCGGATGGGACGGCGGCAGCTGGAGCAGTGGCAGGCGGCGGTCGACCGGGCGAAGGCGCTGAGCGAGTCCCAGCTGCCCCAGCCGGGGCAGCCGGTGGCGGGGCCTCCCCCGCCGCGGGCCTGGGCCGACAAGGATCCGGCGGCGGCTGCGCGGCTCAGTGCGGCGAGAGCGGCCGTCTCGGCGTTGGCCGAGGAGCTGAACATGCCCCAGGAGAACCTCATCGCCCCGGACGCGGTACGACGGGTGTGCTGGGAGCCCCCGAAGGCGCTGGACCGGGAAACGGTTGCGCAGGCACTCGCCTCGTACGGGGCGCGGCCCTGGCAGGTGGAGCAGGTCACGCCCGTCCTGGTCGCGGGACTGTCCGGCCAGGAGGACTAGGGCTGGCCTGGGGCCTGTCCTGGCCGCCGTAGAACCGTGCGTCGTACGGCGGCCCGGGGACCCGTCTCGGAAGCGGTTACCTCGTCGCGCCTCGCATGAAACCGTTGTAGATGTATTTCTGGAGCGCCAGGAAGACGATCAGTGTCGGCAGGATGACCAGGACCGCTCCTGCCGAGATCGTTTCCCAGTGCGCGGCGTAGGGGCCCTTGAACCGGAACAGGGACGTCGAGATCACGCCAAGATCTTGCGAGGGCATGTAGAGGAAGGGGATGTAGAAGTCGTTGTAGACGGCGATCCCCTTCACGATCACGACCGTCGCGATCGCCGGTTTCAGCAACGGAAAGATGATCTTTCGGTAGATCGTGAAGGCGTTGGCGCCGTCGAGGCGGGCGGCCTCGTCCAGGGAGATCGGGATCGACCGCACGAACTGCAGGAAAATGTAGATCGAGACGATGTCCGTTCCCATGTAGAGGGCGATCGGCGCCCAGCGGGTGTCGAACATGCCGAGGCTGTGGACGATCTGGAAGGTGGCCACCTGGGTGGTCACCCCGGGAACCAGCGCGGCGACCAGAAACAGGGCGATCACCAGTTTCCGGAACCGGAAGGTGAACCGGTCGATCGCGTACGCCGTCATCGAGCCGATGAGGACCGTTCCGCCGACGGAGACGACGAGGATGAAGGCGGTGTTTCCGAACGCCGTGAGCATTCCGCCGTCCTGGAACGCCGTCACGTAGTTGTGGAAGTTGAGCAGGTCGTGCGGGAGCGTGAGCGCCCCGCCGCCGTTCGCCGTCTCGTTCTCGGTCTTCAGGGATGTCAGCAGGACGACGCCCAGCGGGAGCAGGACGACCAGGGTCGCGGCGATCAGCGACAGGTACACGAGGGTGCGGGCAACGGCTCGACGCGTCATACGAGGTCCACCCTGTCATCGGGGACGAGGCGGCGCTGCACCCAGGTCACCAGCAGGATGATCAGCAGCAGCACGACGGCCGCCGCCGAGGCGAGCCCCGTCTTGTTGAACTGGAAGGCCAGTTTCACGGTCTGGATCACGAAGGTCTCGGTGCCGGTCGCCCCGCCGGTCATGATGTACGGGATCTCGAAGGCGGAGAGCGACCCGGAGACGGAGAGGATCACCGTCAGGGTCAGCACCGGCTTGATGCCGGGCAGGATGATGTAGCGGAACTGGTGCCGGCGCCCGGCGCCGTCCAGTTCGGCCGCCTCGTACAGCTCCCCCGGGATGGACTGGATCGCGCCGAGGAACAGGACGAAGTTCATGCCGAGGTAGCGCCAGATCGAGACGCCGGCGAGGGAGACGTTCGCAGAGGTCGGAGTGCCCAGCCAGGCGTGGTCGGTGTGGTAGCCGAAGAGGCCGAGGACGGTGTCGAGGGTCCCGCGGTCCTGGAAGAAGTAGAGGAAGACGAAACCGATGGCCACGCCGTTGACCAGGGACGGGAAGAAGAGCACGCCCTTGAAGAAGTTCCGGAAACGGATGTTGAAACTCAGGATGGTCGCGAAGTAGAGCGCGGCGACGATCTGGATCACCGAGGCGGCCAGGTAGTAGCCGCTCACCCAGAAGACCTGGAACAGGTCCTCCCTGGTGAAGATCTCCGTGTAGTTCTCGGCGCCCGTGTAGTGCAGCTCGGGGCTCACGCCGTCCCAGTCGGTGAAGCTGTAGGCGACCATGTTGGCGATCGGCGCGTAGGTGAAGGTGATCAGCAGGGCGAGCGGGGCGAGCAGGAACAGCCAGGGGGTGAGCAGCCGCCAGGTGCGGGCCCGGCGCGGAGCCGGAGCGGGAGCGGGAGCGGGGGCGGCGCGCTTCGAGGCCGGCGCCATGGCCTCGAAGGTCGCTTTCTCGGTGCCGGGCCCGGGGGTGTGCGTGTGCGCGTGCGTCATCAGTGGCCCACGTTCGCTTGCGTCCCGGTCCACTTCTTGCCGAGGCCGCCGAGGAAGTCGTCCAGGCTGCCCTTCTTGGCTCCGCGGGCGAGGTCGACCAGGTCCTGGCGGTACTCGGGCTTGTAGATGCCGACCTCGGACTCGTCGTCGATCAGCTTGACCTTCGCGCCCGCTGTGTCGTCCAGCTCGATGAGCTTGACGCCCGCCGCCTCGTACGGCTTCAGCACCTCGGGCATCGCCGCGTCCTTGAGCGGGGAGATCGCCAGGTTGTCCTTGTCGTAGCCGGACTTGTCGGTGAACCAGTCGATCCAGGCGCGGGCCGCCTCCTTGTGCGGGGAGTGGACGTTGACGGCCTGGTTGTAGTCGGGGCCGACGGTCGCGCAGAACGCGCCGCCCGTCTGGGCGGGAAACGGCATGAAACCGATGTCGTCCGGGTTCACGCCGGCCTTCTTCGCGGCGTCCTGGAACTGGATGATCGCCCAGGTGCCGAGCCACTGGGTGGCGATCTCGCCCTTGGCCGTACGGGGCTTGGACTCCTCCCAGTTGCTGGTGGTGGGGTCCTTCTCGGCGAGGCCCTGCTTCACGATGTCGTACAGCAGCGTGTCCCCGACGCGCAGGTCGGAGCCCTCGGCCCACGGGTCGCCCGCGGCGAGTTTCGTGGTCGCCTGCGGGTCGCAGTGGACCGAGCCGTCGACGTACGTCCACGAGGTCAGCGGCCACTGCGCGGCGAAGTTGGTGTAGTAGGGGATCGCGTCGGTCTTCGCCTTGATCGCCTTGAGGTCGGTGAGGAACTCGGCCGGGGTGGTGGGCCATTGGGTGACCCCGGCCTCCTTCCAGACCCGCTTGTTGTAGACGAAGCCGGGCATCACACCGACCGGGCTCTGGCCGTACACCTTGCCGTCGACGGCGGTGAAATCGGTGAAGCGGTATTTCTTGCTGCGTTCGGCGGCGGTGCCGAGGGAGGCGAAGAACTTCGGGTAGTCGTCCTTCTTGATCACCGCGGGGATCAGCAGGACGTCGCCGTAGTCGTCCGTGTTCATCCGGATCTTGATCTCGGACTCGTAGTTGGTGAGGGCCTGGAACTCCACCTTGACCTTGGGATAGGTCTTGTTGAACTCGGCGGCGTACTTTTTCATCGTGCCGTCCTGCACGAGGTCGGTGCGCACGGTGAGGACCGTGATGTCTCCGCTGACCTGCGACGGGTCGTCGGGCGCCGTGGCGTCCGCGCCCTTCGTGCTGCCTGAGGTGCCGGTGCAGCCCGGGAGCAGCAGAGCGGCTCCCGCGACCGTGGCGAGGATCTGGGCTGTACGACGGTTCATGTGCACCACTTCCGTTCTCGGGGCGTTCACGGGACGGATGAGCACGTGCGGGTTGGTCGAACACGAGTGAGTCGGTCGAACACGAGCGGGTTGGCTGATTCGGCACTCTGACAGCGCTTTCTCAACCGGTAAAGTCCCATTCCCGCCAACGATGAAGACATGGCGCTCAGTTATGGGCTTGACCGGTTTAGGGAGTGCGCATGCTGGAGGCCTCACCGCTCGACGACGGATGGCAGCTGCGGCACGAGGGACGGGCGCTCCCGGCCGTGGTACCCGGCTGTGTGCACACCGATCTGCTCGCCGCCGGGGTGATCCCGGACCCGTTCCTCGGCGTGGGTGAGCGCGAGGTCGCCTGGGTGGGGCGGCGCGAGTGGACGTACGAGACGGAGCTGCCGGCCGTCCCGTCCGGGCATGAGCAGACCGACCTGGTCTTCGACGGGCTCGACACGGTCGCGGAGATCACGCTGGGCGGTCAACTCCTGGGCCGGGTACGGAACATGCATCGTTCGTACCGTTTCGACGTGACGGGGCTCGGCGGGCCGCTGTCCGTCCGTTTCGTCTCGGCCTACGCCGAGGCGGAGGCCGTGCGCGGGAAGGTCGGCGATCGACCGGCCGCGTACGCCGAGCCGTACCAGTACGTGCGCAAGATGGCCTGCTCGTTCGGCTGGGACTGGGGGCCCACGCTGGTGACGGCCGGGATCTGGCGACCGGTGCGGGTGGAGCGCTGGTCGACGGCCCGGCTGGCCCGGGTGCGCCCGCTGGTGACCGTCGAACAGGGCGTCGGGGTGGTCGAGTTGCAGGTGGACGTGGAGCGGACCCGGGTGGAGGCCGGACTCACCCTTCAGGCCCGGGTGGGAGGAGTGCGGGCGCGGGCCCAGGTGGCGGGGACGAGCGGTGTCGTACGGGTGGAGGTGCCGCAGGCGGCGCTCTGGTGGCCCCGGGGCTACGGCGAACAACCGTTGTACGACGTCGAGTTGACGCTGCATCACGGAAACGCCCCACTCGACGTCTGGCGGCGGCGCGTGGGTTTCCGCAGCGTCGAGCTGGACACCTCCGCGGACGGGCATGGCACCGGCTTCACGCTGGTCGTCAACGGGGAGCGGCTGTTCGCGCGGGGCGTCAACTGGATCCCGGACGACGTCTTTCCGTCCCGGGTGACCCGGGAGCGTTACCGCAAGCGGTTGCGACAGGCGGCCGACGCGGGCGTCGACCTGGTCCGGGTCTGGGGCGGCGGGATCTATGAGAGCGAGGACTTCTACGACGCCTGCGACGAGCTGGGCCTGCTGGTGTGGCAGGACTTTCCGTTCGCGTGCGCGGCCTACCCCGAGGAGCAGCCGCTGCGGGGCGAGGTGGAGGCGGAGGCCCGCGAGAACGTCGTACGGCTGATGCCGCATCCGTCGCTGGTGTTGTGGAACGGGAACAACGAGAACCTGTGGGGGTTTCGGGACTGGGGGTGGGAGGAGCGGCTCGGCTCGGACTCCTGGGGTGAGGGGTACTACCTGGGGGTGCTCCCGCGGATCGTGGGCGAGTTGGATCCGACGCGGCCGTACACGGCGGGGAGTCCCTGGTCGGGGTCGTGGGAGCACCATCCGAACGACCCGGCGCACGGGACGCACCACTCGTGGGAGGTGTGGAACCGGGAGGACTACGCCGAGTACCGGAGCGAAGTGCCGCGGTTCGTCGCCGAGTTCGGCTGGCAGGCGCCGCCCGCCCATGCGACGCTGCGGCGGGCGCTGCCGGGCGAGGAGCTCGCGGCGGACTCCCCCGGCATGCTGCACCACCAGAAGGCGGAGGACGGCAACGGCAAGCTGGAGCGCGGGCTCGCCCGCCATTTCGCCGTGCCGGAAGGGGACTTCGACCGGTGGCACTACCTCACGCAGGTCAACCAGGCGCGGGCGGTGGCGACGGGGATCGAGCACTGGCGGTCGCACTGGCCGGTGTGCGCGGGCACGATCGTCTGGCAGCTCAACGACTGCTGGCCGGTGACGTCCTGGGCGGCGATCGACGGCGACGGGCGGGAGAAACCGCTGTACCACGAGTTGCGGCGACTGTACGCGGACCGGTTGCTCACCTTTCAAGCGCGGGGCGAAAGCCTGGTGTTGGCCGCCGTCAACCAGTCCGCCGAGCGGTGGACGGGTGCGTTGTCGTTGCGGCGGATGTCCGTGGCGGGTGTGGTGGTCGCGGCGGTGCGGGTGGAACTGGCGGTCGGCGCACGGGCGGTGAGCGAGGTGCGGGTGCCGGCGGAGCTGGGGCCGGCCGGGGCGAAGGAGTTCCTGGTGGCGGACGCGGACCCGGATGGGCTGCGGGCCGTGCACTTTCCGGTGCCGGACCGTGAAATCGCTTATCCGACGCCCGAGTTCGAGGTGAGTGTGACGCCGGGGGGAGTCACGGTCGCGGCCCACACGCTCGTACGGGATCTGCTGTTGCAGGCCGATCGGCTGGAGCCGGGGGCGCGGGCCGACCGGGGGCTCGTGACGTTGCTTCCCGGGGAGCGGGTGACCATCCAGGTGGCGGGCTGGGAGACTCCGGACGTCGCCGCCGCCCGGGCCGCGCTGTACTGCCAGGAGCCCGCTCGATGACAGCGTCCTCGTCGCCTCGCGTCACCATCAAGGACGTCGCCGCGCGCGCCGGTGTGTCCAAGGGGGCGGTGTCGCTGGCCTTCAACCGCAAGCCGGGGCTGTCGGAGGCGACCCGGGACCGGATCTTCGCGGCGGCGCGGGAGCTCGGCTGGGAACCGAACCTCACGGCCCGGTCGCTGTCGAGCTCGCGGGTGGACGTGGTGGGGCTCGCGATCTGCCGGCCGGCGCGGATGCTGGGGCTGGAGCCGTTCTACATGGAGTTCGTCTCCGGGGTGGAGAGCGTGCTGACCGAGCACTCCTGCTCGCTGCTGCTGCGGCTGGTGCGCACCGTCGAGGAGGAGGTCGGGCTGCAGGAGTCGTGGTGGCGGGGCCGGCAGATCGGCGGGTCGATCCTGGTGGACTTCCGGGCCGACGATCCCCGGGTGGCGGCGGCCGAACGGCTCGGGATGCCGGTGGTGGCGGTGGGGCATCCCTCACTGACCGGGAACCTGACGTCGGTGTGGACCGACGACGCGACGGCGGTGACGGAGGCGGTGCGGTATCTCGCGGCGCTCGGGCACCGGCGGATCGCGCGGGTCGGGGGCGCGGCCGCGCTCGGGCACACGATGATGCGGACGGCGGCCTTCGACGCGGCGGCGCGGAGTCTGGGGCTGGCCGGGGCGTGGCAGGTCGCCACGGACTACTCCGGCGAGGCGGGCGCGCGGGCGACCCGGTCGATGCTGACCGCCGCTCCGCCGGACCGGCCGACGGCCATCGTCTACGACAACGACATCATGGCGGTGGCCGGACTGGCGGTGGCGGCCGAGATGGGGCTCGGGGTGCCGGGCGACGTCTCCCTGCTCGCCTGGGACGACTCCCAGCTGTGCCGGCTCACCCATCCGACGCTCTCCGCGATGAGCCATGACGTGCACGGATTCGGCGCGGAGGCGGCGCGGACGCTGTTCGGGGTGATCACGGGAACGGGCCCGGGATCCCATCCGGTGCCGACGCCGGTCCTGACGCCACGGGGGTCGACGGCGCCCCCGCGAGGCTGACGGCCGGGTGATCGCGGGGTGCTCGCGGGGTGATCGCCGACGCGTCCCGGGTGTGACCTTCGCCGCTTGGCCCTCCCGGACTGGGCAGCTACGTTACCCATAAGTAGCATGGGTCCTGAGCGCGCGCTCAGCGCTTGCGTGTCGCAGCAGTGCCATCCCGCACCTGGAGGAGAGCCATCGTGCCTCGTACCGTCAGGGACGTCGTCTTCGTCGACGGCGTCCGTACCCCGTTCGGCAAGGCGGGCCCGAAGGGCATCTACCACGAGACCCGCGCCGACGACCTCGTCGTGAAGGCGATCCGGGAGCTGCTGCGCCGCAACCCCGGTCTCGACCCCAAGAAGATCGACGAGGTCGCCATCGCCGCGACCACGCAGATCGGCGACCAGGGCCTGACCATCGGCCGCACGGCCGGCATCCTCGCCGGTCTGCCGCAGTCCGTGCCCGGCTACTCCATCGACCGCATGTGCGCGGGCGCCCTGACCGCCGTCACCACGGTCGCCGGCTCCGTCGCCTTCGGCGCGTACGACATCGCCATCGCCGGCGGTGTCGAGCACATGGGCCGGCACCCGATGGGCGAGGGCGTGGACCCGAACCCGCGGTTCGTCAGCGAGAAGCTGGTCGACGAGTCCGCCCTGTTCATGGGCATGACCGCGGAGAACCTGCACGACCGCTACCCGCACATCACCAAGCAGCGCGCCGACGAGTACGCCGTGCGCTCGCAGGAGAAGGCCGCCAAGGCGTACGCCAACGGCAAGATCCAGGCCGACCTGGTGCCGATCTCGGTCCGCCGCACCAACCCGGAGGCCGGTGAGACGGGCTGGGGCCTGGTCACCGCCGACGAGCCGATGCGCCCGGGGACGACGCTGGAGAGCCTTTCCGGCCTCAAGACCCCGTTCCGCGTCCACGGCCGGGTCACCGCCGGCAACGCGGCCGGTCTGAACGACGGCGCGACCGCTTCCCTCATCGCCTCCGAGGACTTCGCGCGGGAGAACAACCTCCCCGTCAAGATGCGCCTGGTCGCCTACTCCTTCGCGGGCGTCGAGCCGGAGGTCATGGGCTACGGTCCGATCCCGGCCACGGAGAAGGCCCTCGCGCAGGCGGGCCTGTCCATCTCCGACATCGGTCTGTTCGAGATCAACGAGGCCTTCGCCGTCCAGGTGCTGGCCTTCCTCGACCACTACGGCATCGCGGACGACGACGAGCGCGTCAACCAGTACGGCGGCGCGATCGCCTTCGGCCACCCGCTGGCCTCCTCCGGCGTGCGTCTGATGACGCAGCTGGCCCGCCAGTTCGAGGAGCAGCCGGGCGTCCGCTACGGCCTGACCACCATGTGCGTCGGCTTCGGCATGGGCGCGACGGTCATCTGGGAGAACCCGCACTTCGATGGAGGCGACAAGTGAGCACCACCGAACTCCTGAAGCGGGCGGCCGAGTTGTTCCCGGACGAGGTCGTCACCCAGGCGCACGTACGCCACCTGGACCTGCCGTTCGGCGCGGGGCGCTTCGCCCTGATCACGCTGGACAACGGCTTCGACCACACCAAGCCGACCACCTTCGGGCCGCAGTCCCTCGCGAACCTCGACGTCGCGATCGACCAGGTCGAGCAGGAGGCCAAGGCAGGCGAGATCGTCGGCGTCGGCGTCACCGGCAAGCCGTTCATCTTCGCGGTCGGCGCGGACCTGAAGGGCGTCGAGCTCCTCAAGGAGCACAAGGACGCGCTCGCCATCGGCAAGGGCGGCCACGAGGTCTTCAAGCGTCTGGCGGGCCTCGCGGTCCCGACCTTCGCGTACTACAACGGCGCGGCGATGGGCGGCGGCGTCGAGGTCGGTCTGCACTGCGCGTACCGCACCGTCTCGAAGGCGCTTCCCGCGTTCTCCCTCCCCGAGGTCTTCCTCGGCCTGGTCCCCGGCTGGGGCGGCTGCACGCTGCTGCCGAACCTGATCGGCGCCGACAAGGCCGTCTCGGTGATCATCGAGAACAGCCTCAACCAGAACAAGCAGCTCAAGGGGCAGCAGGTCTTCGACCTCGGCATCGCCGACGCCCTCTTCGAAGGTGCGGACTTCCTGGAGCAGTCGCTGATCTGGACGGCGAACGTCCTCAAGGGCGACGTCCAGGTCGAGCGTCCGGTGATCGACCGCGGTGAGGCCTGGGACCAGGCCGTCGCGCGCGGCCGGTTCGTCGCCGACTCCAAGGTGCACGGGGCGGCCCCGGCCGCGTACCGCGCGCTGAACATCATCGCCGCCGCGAAGAACGGCGACCTGCAGCAGGGCTACGACGCCGAGGACACCGCGCTCGCCGACCTGATCATGGGCGGCGAACTGCGCTCCGGCATCTACGCGTTCAACCTGGTGCAGAAGCGCGGCAAGCGCCCGGCGGGCGCCCCGGACAAGAACCTGGCCCGCCCGGTCACCAAGGTCGGCGTCGTGGGCGCGGGTCTGATGGCCTCGCAGCTCGCCCTGCTGTTCCTGCGCCGCCTGGAGGTGCCGGTCGTGCTGACCGACATCGACCAGGAGCGCGTCGACAAGGGTGTGGGCTACGTCCACGCCGAGATCGAGAAGCTGCTCGGCAAGGGCCGCATCAACCAGGACAAGGCCAACCGCCTCAAGGCGCTGGTCTCCGGTGTCCTGGACAAGGCCGAGGGCTTCGCGGACGCGGACTTCATCATCGAGGCCGTGTTCGAGGAGATCGGCGTCAAGCAGCAGGTGTTCGCGGAGGCCGAGGCCGTCGCCCCGGCGCACGCGATCCTCGCCACCAACACCTCCTCGCTGTCGGTCACCGAGATGGCGTCGAAGCTGAAGAACCCCGAGCGGGTCGTGGGCTTCCACTTCTTCAACCCGGTCGCGATCCTGCCGCTGCTGGAGATCGTGCGCGGCGAGGCGACCGACGACGCCTCGCTGGCCACCGCGTTCGCCGTCGCCAAGAAGCTGAAGAAGACCGCGGTCCTGGTGAAGGACGCCCCGGCGTTCGTCGTGAACCGCATTCTGACCCGTTTCATGGGCGAGGTGCAGAACGTCATCGACGAGGGCACCTCGGTCGAGGTCGCGGAAAAGGCGGTGGAACCGCTCGGCCTGCCGATGTCCCCGCTGGTCCTGCTGGAGCTGGTCGGTCCGGCGATCGGTCTGCATGTCTCGGAAACGCTCAACCGGGCGTTCCCAGACCGTTTCACGGTCTCCCCGAACCTCGCGGCCGTCGTCAAGGCCGGCAAGCGCGGTTTCTACGTCTACGACAGCGGCAAGCCCGAGCTGGACCCCGAGGTCGCCGCGCTCCTCAAGCAGGGCGACAACGCCCTGACCGAGGAGCAGGTGCGGGCGCGTGTCCTGGACGCGGTGGCGCAGGAGATCGGGCTCATGCTCGACGAGGGCGTCGTCGCCGAGGCGCAGGACATCGACCTCTGCCTGATCACGGGCGCCGGCTGGCCCTTCCACCTGGGCGGCATCACGCCGTACCTGGACCGCGAGGGTGTCTCCGAGCGCGTGAACGGCAAGAAGTTCCTGGCGCCGGGCGTGGCGTCGGTTCCCGCGTAACCTTCGTACGGCTGTGAAGAGGGCCTCCGCCCGTTTGGCGGAGGCCCTCTGTCATGCCTGCTCAAGGCAGGGGATAGCCGCCCGCTCCCGCGTACACCGTGTCAGCCACGAGACGTTCCCGCTCGTTGCCGTCCGAGGGGTGGTTGACCACCGTGTTCTGCCAGACCAGGGTGGTGGAGCCGCCGCCGTCCAGGTTGAGGGCGTCCACCGCGCCGAGATCGCGCAGCAGCGTCGCGAGTTCCAGGCGGGTGGCGCCCTGGCTGACCTCCGGGTGGTAGCCGTCCACGGTCACCAGCAGGGTCCGGCCGAAGCCGTCCGCGGCGAGGGCGGTGCGAGGGGCGGCGTCGGGGACGAACGGAGTGCCGTTCGGGTACGTGGCCGGCTGGACGTACTGGATGGCCCCGTTGCGCAGGAGGAGGTCGCCGCCGGCCGTGACGTCCATCGACGGGTCGAGGGTGACGGTGTCGCCGAAGCGGGTGTCGGTGACGGTCTCGGCCAGGTCGAGGACGGCGCCCACGGGGGCGTGGGCGCGCAGCCAGTCGGCGCCCTCGCCGATGCCCTGCAGGACGCGGCCGCCGGAGGGAACGGTGCGTCCGCCGCGTGTACCGGTCCGGCAGGTGCTGCCGGCCGGCGGTGCGGGTTCGTAGCAGGCGGTGACCTTCGCACCGGCGTCGAGGAGCAGCTCGATGCCCTCGTCGGTGCTGACGGCGGTCTCTCCGGTGGGGTTGTCGGGGTCGGTGTCGCGGGCGATGGCCGCCGTCGAGGGCGTACGGGCGCCGTACTCCGGAGTGAAGGAGACGATCTCGGACGGGTCGTGGCAGATGCCCTCGGCGTCGAGCGTCTCGCCGGGTTCCGCGCCCTCGCAGTGGGCGTTGCGGCCCGGGAAGCGGTTGATGCCGTCGAGTTGCCGGGCGGCGGTGGAGCCGTCCGCGGGGGCGATGGTCAGGGTGGTGGCGAGTTCGGTGATGTAGAGCCGGCCGTGCTGGAGCACGGCGGCGGAACCGACCGGCTTGTTCCCCTTGCCCCGGGCCGCCTCGCTGATCAGCTTTCCGCCCTGGACGGCGATACCGCCGATGTCGCCGTCGTAGCCGCTCGTGGCGGGGTAGCTGACATGGCCGTCGAAGAACGCGGCGTTGACGCCGACGCGGGGGCGGCGCAGCGCGTTGACGGAGACGCCCTGGAGCATCGACGAGGTGGTCTCGGCGACGGCCAGGTCGGCGCCGGTGGTGTCGTGGAGGGTGAGGGGCGCCTTGTCGGGGTCGATGACGACGACGTTGACGATCCAGGGGCCGCCGGCGCCCCCGAGGTAGGTGGTCCGGGTGACGCCGGGGACGGTGGTGTCGACGGTCTTCCCCGCGCTCCTCTCCAGCTCGGCGAGCGTGAGCCCGGTCTCGGCGGCGGAGGCGTCGGAGGCGACGGGGACCGCCAGCAGCGAGGCGGTCAGGGCGAGCGCGGCGGCGGCCCGCCGTAGGGGGCGGGGGGTCGGTGTCAGCACAGGCTCGTCCCGGTGACCAGCTTGTGGGAGGTGAAGGTCGCCGCGTACGGCAGCGGGATCACGGTGGCGTCCGACGCGAGGACGACGTACTTGGCGTACGTCTTGCCCGCGTCGTTCCACGAGCCGGAATAGTCGGCGCCGGGGTAGAAGCAGGCATGGCGGTCGGTGTGGTTGGCGACGGAGACGACCTTGTCGTTCCACCCGGTGCTGTAGCGCGCGATGTCGAGCTGGGTGGCGGTCATCGCCCCGCGGCCGGCGGGCTCGGTGAAGAGGCAGAGGTAGCCGGTGCGGCAGCGCTCGAAGCCGGTGAAGCAACCCGCCTTGGACTTGGCGAGCTTGTGCGAGCTGACCTGGTCGTCCAGCTGGGTCGACGTCTGCGCGAGGTTGCCCCGGAAGCCGGGCCGGATCGCCTGGACCGTGCCGCCGTAGGCGGCGTCCTCGTACACGCAGGCCCAGTAGGCGGTGTTGTTGTGGACCGAGCTGACCCGCTCGTCCCATTCGGCCGAGTAGACCTGGACCGGGTTGGCGGGCCCGAAGCCGGCCACCGCGCCCTGCCCGTCCGCGTCCGTGTAGATGCAGAAGCGTTCCGCCGCGCACTCCTGCCAGTCGGCGGCGCCGGCCGTGGCGCCGACGAGCGCGGAGAACACCAGGGCCAGGAACGCCGCACACACGCCCGCCCGTCTTGTCATCGGTCGCACGAGCGACTCCCCCCGTGATCGAGCCGACTGCCTGCTCAGCCCGTGATCATTGTGAACCTGGGCGAATCCTATGCGTTGGCATGTCCCCCTTCGGTCTCACATCTGCTGCCAGGCCGTCAGGGCCAGGACCGGTTCGTCCTTGCGGCGGGTGAGCCGCAGGTCGCCGGTGGACGGGGACAGGGTCGCGGCGACGACCCGGTCCTCGTGGTCCTTCGCGAGCGCCACCACGGCGTCGGCGGGCAGCGCGGGGCCCGACTCGGCCCACCAGGCGCCGGCGGACTCCCGTTCGGTCGGGTACGCGGCGAAGGCGACCCGGCCGCTCGCCGAGCGCTGGGCGAGCAGCGTGCAGTCGTGGCCGTCGAGTTCGGTGCGGATCGCGGCGACCGGGCCGGGTCCGGCGGCGGCGAGCACGGGGACGGGCTCGCCGCCGGGACGCCAGGCGCACACGTCGCCGGAGTCGTCGGTGTAGAAGAGGGTGGTGTGCTCCGGGGAGGTGGCCAGCGCTCGCAGCGTGCCCGGCCGGACCGGCGCGTCGAGGGGCTCCTGCAGCACCGGCTGAGCGCCCGGCGCCTCCTGCCGCCAGTGCAGGATCCCGCCGGCGACGGCCGCGTACGCGGCGACGCACCCGGACTCGGCCGTCACCGCGACGGGCGGTCCCTCGACGCCCTGTCCCTTCAGGTCGCGCCACGGGTCCCAGCCGCCCTTCTCCTTCTGGGCGACCATGCACAGTCCGGTGCCGATGTTGCGCACGAAGACGTGCGCGCGCCCTTGGGCGTCCACGGCGACGGCGGGCGTGCCGGTGCGGTCGCCCTTCTTGTTGGGATGGCCGATGGGCGCCCAGTCCAGGGCGGACAGCAGCGGCCGGTAGTGCGTGGAGTGCACGAGGGCCGCCTCGCCCTGCACCGTGGGCCGCCAGGAGGCCAGGTGGGCGTAGCCGTCGGCGCCGTGGCCGACGGCGAGCACCCGCTGCACCTTCTGGTCGCCGCCCACCGGGCGGGGGTCCTCCCAGGACCCGCCGGGGAGGCGCTCGGCCCGGCAGAGGACCGCGTCGTCCGACATCAGATAGACACCCAGCCGCCCATCGCGGCCCCGTATGAGCCAGTCGCCGTTCACCCGATCACCTTATGCCGGGGCCGGTGCGCCCCCTGGGCGCGGGTCCGGCCGGCGGGGCCGCCCGTGCGACCCTGGGGTCCATGGACGGTTCCCTGGACGGCTCCCCGGACGACGGCGCCCGGCTGCTCGTGATCGTCGACGCGGCGAACGTCGTCGGGTCGGTGCCCGACGGGTGGTGGCGGGACCGGCGGGGCGCGGCCGAGCGGCTGCGCGACCGGCTGGCCGCCGACGGACTGCCGGGGCACTCCGGGCCCGAGGAGATCGTCCTCGTCGTCGAGGGCGCGGCCCGCGGGGTGGAGCCGGTGCCCGGCGTACGGGTGGAGGCGGCGCCCGGCAGCGGCGACGACCGTATCGTCGAGCTGGTCGCCGAGGCCGGCGAGCGCCCCCGCCTGGTCGTCACGGCCGACCGCGAGCTGCGCCGCCGGGTGACGGAGCTGGGCGCGGACGTCACGGGCCCGCGCTCGGTACGGGGCTGAGGCGGTACGAGGCTGAAGCGGTACGGCGCGGGAGCCGGCCCCGGCGGGCGGTGCGGGGCCGGCTGCCGGGCCGTTACGCGGTGTCGTCGCGGCCGGGTCCGGTGACGTCGCCCACGGATGTCTCCTCGTGGCGCCCGAGTCGGCTGTGGGAGCGGCCGTAGAGGAAGTACACGAAGAACCCGATGACCATCCAGATGCCGAACCGCAGCCAGGTCTCGGCGGGCAGGTTGAGCATCAGCCACAGCGAGGCGCACACCGACAGGATCGGGATGACCGGCACCCACGGGGTGCGGAAGGCGCGGGGCAGGTCGGGGCGGGACCTGCGCAGGATGATCACGCCGATCGCGACGACCACGAAGGCGAACAGGGTGCCGATGTTCACCAGTTCGGCGAGTTCGCTGAGGCTGGTGAAGCCGGCCAGGATCGCGATGAGCACGCCGAGCAGGATGGTCGGTCGGTGCGGGGTCTTGAACCGCGGGTGGACGTGGGAGAAGAAGCGCGGCAGCAGTCCGTCGCGGCTCATCGCGAAGAAGACCCGGGTCTGGCCGAGGAGCAGGATCATGCAGACCGTCGTCAGGCCGACGGCGGCGCCGAAGCTGATGAAGCCCGCGAACCAGGGGTGTCCGGTGGCCTTGAAGGCGTCGGCGAGCGGGGCGCTCACGGACAGCTTGGTGTAGTGCTCCATCCCGGTGACGACGATCGACACGGCGACGTACAGGACCGTGCAGATGACGAGGGAGCCGAGGATGCCGCGGGGCATGTCGCGCTGCGGGTTCTTGGTCTCCTCGGCGGCGGTGGCGACGACGTCGAAGCCGATGAAGGCGAAGAAGACGACGGAGGCGGCGGTGAAGATGCCCATCACGCCGAAGTTGGAGGGCGCCCAGCCGAACATCAGCTGGATGAGCGGGGACTGGAGGCTGTTGCCCGCCTCGACGGTCTGCGCCTTCGGGATGAACGGGTCGTAGTTCTCACCGTGGATGAAGAAGGCGCCCGCGACGATCACGGTCAGGACGACGGTCACCTTGATGGCGACCACGACGGAGGTGACCCGCGCGGAGAGCTTCGTGCCGACCACGAGGATGGCGGTGAGCACCAGGACGAGGGCGGCGGCGAGGATGTCGAAGCCGAAGCCGTCGGCTCCCTCTCTTCCGCTCAGCGCCGCCGGCAGGTGCCAGCCGGCGTTGTCCAGCAGCGAGGCGATGTACCCGGACCAGCCGACGGCGACCACCGCCGTGCCGAGGGCGAACTCCAGGACCAGGTCCCAGCCGATGATCCAGGCGGGCAGTTCCCCGAGAGAGGCGTACGAGAAGGTGTACGCGGAGCCCGCCACCGGGACGGTGGAGGCGAACTCGGCGTAGCAGAGCGCGGCGAGCGCGCAGGCGACCCCGGCCGCGACGAAGGCCAGGGCGACGGCGGGGCCGGCGTTGTTCTTGGCGACGGTGCCGGTGAGGACGAAGATGCCGGTGCCGATGATGACACCGACGCCGAAGACGGTCAGATCGAGCGCGGACAGGGATTTCTTGAGCGCGTGCTCGGGTTCCTCGGTATCGAGGATGGACTGCTCGACCTTCTTCGTCCGGAAGAGGGTGCTGCTCACGGGGACCTCCCACGCTGTGTCGTCCTCGACATGATCGAGAGGGGGCGTGGTACGTATGCCCCGGCGCGAGCGGATTCACGCAAATGGGCCGGTTCCACCACCCTTCGCGGTGGTCGAACCGGCCCGTTCGCAGCAGGCGGGCGGGTCAGTCGCGCGCGGGCTCGACCGAGTCGACCTCGGCGGCGGCGCTGCCGTACTTGCCGTCGAGCCGGGAGACCAGGCCGGTGACCTGGCGGGCGATGTCGGGGGCGGTGAGCCCGATCTCCGTCATCACCTCGGCGCGGGAGGCGTGGTCGAGGAAGCGCGGCGGGATGCCGAAGTCGCGCAGCGGCACGTCGACGCCCGCGTCGCGCAGGGCCTGGGCGATCGCCGAGCCGACGCCGCCCACGCGGGAGTTGTCCTCGACGGTGACGACCACGCGGTGGCGCTCGGCGAGGGGCGCCATGGCCTCGTCGACGGGCTTGACCCAGCGCGGGTCGACGACCGTGGCAGTGATGCCCTGCCGGTCGAGGAGCGTCGCGATCTCCAGGCACATGGGGGCGAGGGCGCCCACGGAGACCAGCAGCACGTCCGGGGCGCCGGTGCCGCTCTCGCGCAGCACGTCCATGCCGCCGACGCGTCCCACGGCGGGGACGGCGGGGCCGACGGCGCCCTTGGAGAAGCGGACGACGGTCGGCGCGTCCTCGACCGCGACGGCCTCGCGCAGTTGGGCGCGGACCTGGTCGGCGTCGCGCGGGGCGGCGAGCCTGAGGCCGGGGACGACCTGCAGGATCGACATGTCCCACATGCCGTTGTGGGAGGCGCCGTCGGTGCCGGTGACACCGGCCCGGTCCAGTACGAACGTCACACCGCACTTGTGGAGGGCGACGTCCATCAGGACCTGGTCGAAGGCACGGTTGAGGAAGGTGGCGTACACCGCGAAGACCGGATGCAGTCCGCCGGTGGCGAGGCCGGCGGCTGAGACGGCGGCGTGCTGTTCCGCGATGCCGACGTCGTAGATGCGGTTCGGGAAGGCGTCCGCGAACTTCTTCAGGCCGACCGGCTGCAGCATCGCCGCCGTGATCGCGACGATGTCCGCACGCTCCTTGCCGAGCGCGACCATCTCGTCGCCGAAGACGGACGTCCAGTCGGCGCCCGAGGCCTTGACCGGCAGACCGGTGTCGGGGTGGATGGGGCCGATGCCGTGGAAGCGGTCGGCCTCGTCCTGCAGGGCGGGCTGGTAGCCGCGGCCCTTCTCGGTGAGGCAGTGCACGATCACCGGGCCGCCGAAGCGCTTGGCGCGGGCCAGCGCGGACTCCAGTGCCTCGATGTCGTGGCCGTCGATCGGGCCGACGTACTTCAGGCCGAGGTCCTCGAACATGCCCTGGGGGGCGATGAAGTCCTTCAGGCCCTTCTTCGCGCCGTGCAGGGTCTCGTAGAGGGGCCTGCCGACGACGGGGGTGCGCTCCAGCACCTCCCTGGTGCGGGCGAGGAAGCGCTCGTAGCCGTCCGTCGTGCGCAGGGTGGCGAGGTGGTTGGCGAGACCGCCGATGGTCGGGGCGTACGAGCGCTCGTTGTCGTTGACGACGATCACCAGCGGGCGGTCGCCGTCGGCGATGTTGTTCAGTGCCTCCCAGGCCATGCCGCCGGTGAGCGCCCCGTCGCCGATGACGGCGACCACGTGGTCGTCGCGTTCGAGGATCTGGTTGGCCTTCGCGAGGCCGTCGGCCCAGCCGAGGACGGTGGAGGCGTGGCTGTTCTCGATGACGTCGTGCTCGGACTCGCCCTGCGAGGGGTAGCCGGAGAGGCCGCCCTTCATCTTCAGCCGGGAGAAGTCCTGTCGGCCCGTGAGCAGCTTGTGCACGTAGGACTGGTGGCCGGTGTCCCACAGCACCTTGTCCTTGGGGGACTCGAAGACCCGGTGCAGGGCGATGGTGAGCTCGACCACGCCGAGGTTGGGACCGAGGTGGCCGCCGGTCTTGGACACGGCGTCGACGAGGAAGGTCCGGATCTCCTCCGCCAGCTGGTTCAGCTCCTCCGGGCTGAGCCGGTCCAGATCGCGCGGTCCCCTGATGCGGGTCAGCAGCGGCACCCGTGCCTCCTTGCAGTAAAAGCCGATCGAGCTGTTGCCGGGCTTGTCGAGTCTAATGTTCCGCTCGGGCGGACGGACTCCGGCCCGTGCGTCATAGGTCACGCGAACGGCCGTACCCAGGATGAGGCCTTCCTATGACATGGCTGTGCCCGGCATCCCTGCGGATGCCGGGCACAGCCATGTCAACGGGCGAACTAGCCGCGGCCGGCGGCCTTCTGGCTCCTGCGGGAGACGGAGTCGATGACGACCGCGCCGAGCAGGACACCACCGGTGATCATGTACTGGATCGAGGTACTCATGTTCAGCAGGTCGAGGCCGGTCTGGATGGACTGGATGACCAGCATGCCCAGGAGGGCGGACCAGACGGTGCCGCGGCCGCCGAAGAGGCTCGTGCCGCCGATGACGGCCGCCGCGATGGCGAGCATCAGGGTGTTGCCGCCACCGGCGCTCAGCGTCGCGGACGCCGTCACGCCGGCGAAGAACATGCCGCCGACCGCCGCGAACCCGCCAGAGATGGCGAACACGGTGATCCGGACCATCGGCACGTTGATACCGGCACGGCGGGCGGCCTCGATGCCGCCGCCGACCGCGAACACCTTGCGGCCGTACGTCGTACGACGCAGCACGAAGTCCACGATCACCAGCGTGGCCAGGAAGATCACCAGTGCGTTGGAGACACCCTCGGCGTTGTTCAGCACGGCCGCGGACACGAAGGCCGCGACGGCCAGAGCGCCCACCCGCAGCAGGATCTCGCTGGTGGCACGGTGCGGGACGCCCGCGGCCCGGCGGCGACGCTGCTCACCGAAATTGCCCACCAGGGACAGCACGACGGCGAGGCCTGCCAGCAGGTAGGCGCCGATGATGGCCTGGTCCATGAAGAAGGAACTCTTGCCCAGCAGGTGCACCGGACCGCTGTCCGACGGAATGTTGATGGTGCCGCTGGAGCCCAACAGCCACAGCATCAGGCCGTTCCAGCCGAGGAAGCCGGCCAGGGTGACGACGAAGGCCGGTACGCCGACCTTCGCGAAGAACCAACCGTGCAGCGCTCCGATGGCGATGCCGGTCAGGATCGCGAGGACCAGCGCTAGCCAGGGGTTCATGCCGTGGTTCACCACGAACACGGCGAACACCGTGGACGCCAGGCCGCTGACGGAGCCGACGGACAGGTCGATCTCACCGAGCAGCAGCACGAACACCAGGCCGATGGCGAGCATGCCGGTGGCCGACATGAAATAGCTGATGTCGGAGAGGTTGCCGGCGCTCAGGAACAGGTCGTTCTTCAGCTGGAAGATGGTCCAGATGACGATCAGGCCGAGGACGACCGGGATCTGGCCCAGCTCGCCGCCCCTGACCTTGCGCTTGAACTCGGTGAGGTAGCCCTTGAGGCCCTCTTCACGGATCAGCAGACGCGGGTCGACGACGGTGACCGGCGCGGCGGTCGGGTCGTCGGCGGGGGCGACGGTGTTCTGGTCCTCGACGACGCCGTCGGTCTTGTCGACCTTCGTCGCGGTGTCGGTCTTCTCCGTCTTCGCGGCCTTCTCGGGCTCGGTCTTCGACGTGTCGCTCACTTTGCCGCCTCCGCGGTGCGACGCCCCGCACGACGGGTCACGGCGTTGTCCGTGGCACCCGTGATCGCGGCGATGATCTCTTCGTGGCTGGTGTCCTTCACGGGGAAGGAGCCGTTGTTCTTGCCCAGGCGCAGGACGGCGACGGTGTCCGCGACCGCCTTGACGTCGGCCATGTTGTGGCTGATGAGGATGACGCCGAGGTCGCGCTCGCGCAGCCGCTCGACGAGGTCGAGGACCTGTGCGGTCTGCTCGACGCCGAGGGCGGCGGTGGGCTCGTCGAGGATGACGACCTTCGGGTCGCCGATCAGCGCGCGGGCGATGGCGACGACCTGGCGCTGACCGCCGGAGAGGCTCGCGATCGGGATGCGCACGCTCGGGATGCGGATGGAGAGCGTGGACAGCAGCTCCCGGGCGTTCTTCTCCATCGTCACCTCGTCGATGACGCCGCGGTGCAGCAGCTCGCGTCCGAGGTAGAGGTTGCCGACCACGTCGAGGTTGTCGCACAGGGCGAGGTCCTGGTAGACGGTCGCGACACCGAGTCCCTGGGCGTCGTGCGGCTTGTTGATGCTGACGGGCGTGCCCTCCCACTCGATGACGCCCTCATCGATGGGGTGGACACCCGCGATCGTCTTGACCAGGGTGGACTTTCCTGCGCCGTTGTCGCCCACCAGGGCGACCACTTCTCCGGCGTGGACCTCCAGCTCGACGTCGGTGAGTGCCTGCACCGCACCGAATCGCTTGGAGACTCCGCGCAACGCCAGCACGGGCGTAGCGGACACGTGAACCATCTCCTTCGCCGCCTGACCGGCGGGGATGCCGCGCGCAAAGACAAGGCGCGGAGGGATGTGGGCGACGCGCGTGGAACGCGGCGTCACCGCACGAGGTTTACAAGATGAACATGCGCGAATCCGCTGCGCTTGGCAACGGTTCCGTCCGACGCCCGCCCCGGCAGCGGGGTGTGAAGGTGGGGCGGACGTCGGAGGGGTCTCGCGGGACCGCCGGGGCGGTCGGCGGGACCCGAGGGCCGCTGGTGAGGCACGCCTTGGCAGACGGCCCGCAAGCGCCCTCGGGACCGGGCGCCTACTGGATGCCGGCGGCCTTGCAGGCGGCGGCGTACTGGGCGGTGCAGATGTCCGCGGCGGTGTAGAAACCGTCCTTGATCACGGTGTCCTTGATGTTGGCCTTGGTGACCGACACCGGGGTCAGCAGCTGCGAGGGCACCTTGTCGCCGGAGCCGCTGGTCAGCGTGGTCGGGGCGAGGGACTTGATGTCCTTGCCGTTCAGCAGGTTGACCGCGATCTGGGCGGCGGTCTCGGCCTCGACCTTGTAGGTCTTCATGATCGTGGCGGACTGGGTGCCGGCCACGATCCGCTGGATGGCGGCGAGTTCGGCGTCCTGACCGGTCAGCGGGATGTTGCCGATCTTCGCACCCTTGAGGGTGTTGGCGATGCCGCCGGCCATGCCGTCGTTGGCGGAGTAGACGCCCGCGATGTTCTTGGCGCCGAGCTGGGTGATGGCCGCGGACATCTTCTGGGCGGCGACCGTGTCCTTCCAGAGGCCGGACTGCTCGTAGGCGATGTCGACCTTGCCGTCGAGGACCTTGTGCGCGCCTTCCTTGAACTGGGCGGCGTTCGGGTCGGCGTCGTCACCGTTGATCATGACGACCTTGGCCTTGGGGGTCGCCTTGGCGCCGAGGGCGTCGAGCAGGGCCTGGCCCTGGAGCTCGCCGACCTTGACGTTGTCGAAGGAGACATAGGCGCTGACCGGGCCCTGGGCGAGACGGTCGTACGCGACGACCTTGACGCCCTTGTCCACCGCGGACTGGATCGAGGACTTGATCGCGGCGGAGTCCTGGGCGGAGATCACGATGACCTTCACGCCCTTGGTGACCATGCTGCTGACCTGCTGGGCCTGCTTGGCCGGGTCGGCCGCGGCGTTCGCGTACTCGAGCTTGCAGTCGGCGCAGAGCGCCTTGACCTTGGCGTCGAAGTACGGCTTGTCGAACTTCTCGTACCGCGTGGTGACGCTGTCGGGGAGCAGCAGGCCGATGGACTTGTCGCCCGAGCTGCTGCTGCCGGAGCCGCTGTCCTTGTCGTCGCCCGCCTTGCCGCACGCGGCAATCGACAGCGCCATGGACACGGCGGTGGCGCCGATCACGACTCTACGCATCGTTGCGTTCATGTGGGGTGTGCCTCCCTGACAGGGCCGCAACGCTGCGGCCGAGGTGGCTGGAAGTCAACTCGGCCACACGTGCGACGTCAAGAAGTAAATACTTAACGAGATGGCAACGGCGTCATTCGTTCTCTAAGTGAAGGCAGGTGTCACGGCGTGCAGGGTGCTGTCCAAAAGGGTGGAATCGCCCATCTCGCTCAGTGCGAGAGCGAGCGCTCCGAGCACCTCCGCACGACCGCCAAGTGCCCCTGGGAGAACGGACAGTTGACGCGCCGCACTCGGGATCGCATAGCGGCCGACGGATTCTCTTATCGGCCCGAGCACCAGCTCACCGGCCTCGGCGAGATCACCGCCCAGGACGACCCGGCTCGGGTTCAGCAGGTTGCAGAGATTGGCGACTCCACTGCCGACATGTCGGCCGACGTCGGCGATCACCCGACGGCAGCCCGGGTCTCCGTCCCTGGCCAGCCGCACGACGCCTTCCATCGTCAGGTCCGTGCCGTGACTGGACTGGAGCAGCGGCAGCACGTAGCGCGCGGCCGCGAAGGTCTCCAGGCAGCCCCGGTTTCCGCAGCGGCAGACAGGGCCGGATTCATCAAGAGTAATATGTCCGATTTCTCCTGCGGTCCCGCCCGGACCCCGGTAGATCTTCCCGTCGATCACCAGACCCGCGCCGACACCGCTCGCGACCTTGATGTAAGCAAGATCACGTACACCCCGGCCGCTGCCCCAGACCATCTCGCCGAGGGCTCCGAGGTTGGCGTCGTTGTCCACGTGCACCGGGACGCCGAGCCGGCCTCTCATCTCCGCGGCGGGCCTGGTGCCGATCCAGCCGGGCAGGATGGCGGAGGAGCCGAGTGTGCCGGACTCCAGATCGATCGGCCCGGGCACGCCGAGCCCGACCCCCGCGACCTTCGTACGGTCCACCCCGGTGGCCTCGATCAGCCGGTTGACCAGCTGTTCCGCCCGGTCGAAGCCCTGGGTCGAGGAGGCGTCCACATCCAGCGGCTCGGACTCCTCGGCGAGGACCTGGTGGGCCAGGTTGCCCACGGCGACGCGCAGGTGGGTGTGGCCGAAATCGACCCCGATGACGATGCCCGCGTCGCCGCTCAGACTGACGCTGCGGGCCCTTCGTCCGCCGGCCGAGGTGGGCGTCACCTCGACGGTGCCGCCTTCCTTCAACTCGCGCACGATGTTGGAGACGGTCGCGGCGGACAGCCCGGTCGTCCGGGCGATCTCCGCCTGGGTCAGGGACCCGGCCAGACGCACGGCACGTACGACTCGCTCCAGGTTGGCTCGGTGCAGTGACGACTGCGACCCCGGAGTCTCCACGACGACCTCCTGCGCGCGGGACCGCTTCGATGAGGCCCCGTCTATGTCCAACTAGTGAACTCTAAGCTGAGCTGTTCGGGTCGCCTCCCGTCAAGAGGTTGAACAGTATCCGTGTGCTTGCGGAGAGACACGGAGGGTGGCTGAACCGCGGTTGCGGGGCGTGTGGGAGCGGGTGCGGGGCGTTGCGGGCGGGGGGCGGAAACGGGGGCGGGCCTGCGCGGCAGTCCCGTGACAGGGAGGTCCGCGCAGGCCCGAGGAGCATGTCGCCCGGCGAAAGCGCGCCGCCCGTGCTCAGGACACGCGACTACTTGAGCGCCCCCGCGGTCAGCCCCTGCACCACCTGCCGCTGGAAGACGATGTACGCGGCCAGCACCGGCAGCATCGCCATCACCAGACCCGCGAAGAGGCCCGACCAGTCGCCCTTGTAGCCCTGGCTGACGGCCAGTTGGACCAGTCCCTGGGTGAGGACGTGCTTGTCGGGGTCGGTGTTGAGGACCGTGGGCAGCATGTACTGGTTCCACTGGCCCAGGAAGTTGAAGATGCCGACGCTGATCAGACCGGGCTTGGCCATGGGCAGCATGATCTGGAAGAACGTACGGCTGTGCGAGGCGCCGTCCACGAAGGCCGCCTCCGCCACCGACGTCGGCAACGTGCGGAAGAACGCCGTCAGGAAGAACACCGTGAACGGCAGCGAGTAGGCGATGTAGACGAGGATCAGGCCGTGCAGGGAGTTCAGCAGGCCCATGTTGTTCACGACGTAGAACAGCGGGACCAGGGCCAGCATGACCGGGAAGCTCATGCCGCCGATGAAGAGGTAGTAGATGAAACGGTTTCCGGGGAAGTCGAAACGCGCGAGGACGTAGGCCGCCATGGAGCCGAGGACCAGGGTTCCGATGAGCGAACCGCCCACCACCAGCACGGTGTTGAGGAAGTAGTCGCTCATGTTGGCCTCGGTCCAGGCCCGCGACCAGTTGTCGAAGTGCAGCTTGTCCGGCAGCGACCAGGGCGAGCCGAAGATGGAGCCGTCGTCCTTGAAGGAGGTCATCACCGCCCACAGCAACGGCAGCACGACCATGATCGCCCAGATGACCAGGATGCCGTGGGAAAAGGCGTTGAGGACCTTTCCTTCCGTCTTCTTCTCCACGGGCGGTTTCCCGAGGGCCAGGTCGACCTTCGTGACGGGAACCCCGGAGCCCGACTCGGCCGGCCGGGGCGCGGGGGTGTCTGTCGTCTTCACTGTCAGTACTCCAGCCGCTCGCGCCGCCCCAGCCGCATCACGACCGCGGCGAAGGCCAGCGTCACGATGAGCAGCGCGACGCCGATGGTGGTGGCGTAGGCGGCCTGACCGTCCCGGAACGCCTTCTGGTACACGTACAGGACCATGACGGTGGTCGAGTAGTCGGGGCCGCCGGGCCCGGTCGTCATGATCTGCACGACCGCGAACGACTCGGCGCCGAGCGCGAGGATGCCCATGTAGACCCAGCCCGACTGCACCGTGTCCCAGAGCAGCGGCAGGGTGATCCGGAAGAACGTCGCCGACCGGCTCGCGCCGTCCAGCAGCGCGGCCTCGTACAGGTCCGCCGGGATGGAGGCCATGCCCGCCGAGAACAGGACCACGAAGAAACCGACCGTGGACCACAGGAGCACCGCCATCACACACCACAGCGCGAGGTCCGGATCGCCCAGCCAGAGAGGCTGGACGCCGTCCAGTCCGATCCCGCGCAGGAACGAGTTGATCGCGCCACTGTCCGGGTTGTACGCGAAGGCGAACAGCAGCGCCACGATGGCGATCGACAGCACTTGCGGAAAAAAGTAAACGATCTTGTAGAAGGAGGAGCCCCGGACACCGGAGATCGCCGGGCCGCCCTTCCTTCTGCGGCCGCCGACATTGATCATGAAGGCGAAGAACAGCGCCAGGCCGATCGTCACCACCGGCAGCACGATCGCGAACAGCAGGCTGTGCTGCAAGGACTTCCAGAAGATCTCGTCGTCCAGCATCCTCCGGTAATTGTCCAGGCCGACCATCTTGAATTCGGGGCTCAAGCCGGTCCAGTCCGTGAACGAGTAGTAGATGGACTGGATGAACGGCCACACCACGAAGAGCGCATACAGTCCCAGGGGCAGCGCCAGGAACCCCACGATGAACCGGTACTTGCCGTGCTGCATCGCCACTCCGGTGCTTTTATGGATGCTTTGCCGTGATTCTCGCCGTCACTGGTGTTTGTAATGCTTGATCGTCGTGTCCTTGGCCGTCGCGTCGGCGTATCCCTGGATCTTCTTGATCGCCTCGGCGGGGGTGAGCCGGCCGGCCATCATCTCGCCGAGACCGGACACGCCGATCTTCTCCTTCTGCAACTGGACATACCAGTCCTGCAGCCGCGGATTCACCACGTTGTCGCCGGCCTTCTCCAGTGCCGCGACACCTGACTTGAGACCCGGTGTGAGCGTGATTCCGTCGGTGCCGCCGTTGTACGCGGTCAGTGACTTGACCGTGGCGGTGAAGTTCTTGGCCGACGCCTCACTGAGCATGATGCGCAGTTGTTCCATGCCGCCCGCCGCGTTCTTCGCCTTGGCCGGCACGACGAACGGCTCGCCGCCGGAGGCCCAGATGGTGCCGAACGGCATCTTGTCGGAGGAGTCGATGCCGGTGGGCGCGGAAACGGCCAGATCGAAGTCCTTCGGGATGACGTCCGCCGACTCGTTCTCCACCCAGGAGCCGTTGGGGATGAACAGGGCCTTGCCCTTGGCCCACGCGGTCTGCGACTGGGTGTGGTCCAGGCCGGGGGTGCCCTGCAGGATGTAACCCTTCTTGTAGAGCTCGTAGTAAGCGTCGAAACACGCCTTCACCGCAGGGTGTTTCCAGGCGTTCGGCTCCAGGTTGTCGATGGCGTCGAGGACTTCGCGGCCGCCCACCTTGCCGATCATCGGGTACAGCGAGAAGGGGAGGTAGTAGGGGTATTTGCCCGCATACGTCCAGCCGGCCATGCCCTTCTTCTTGGCCTTCTCGCAGACCGCGAGCATCTGGTCCCAGGTCTCGGGGTACGTGGCGTCGAGCGAGTCCAGGGCCTTCTGCGAGTACCAGACGCCGTAAACGGTGTAGGCGTAGTACATGATCCAGACCGGGGCGCCGTCGAACTGGCCCATCTCGACGATGCCGGGCCGCAGGGTGTCGCGGACCTTCTTGTTCGGGTCGTCGTAGGACGCGGCGTCGAGGAGCGGAGTGAGGTCGGCGAGCTGCTTCTTGCCGACCAGGACGCCCATGTCCATCTGCTCGGCGCCGGAGTTGTCGATCAGGTCGGGCGGGGCGCCCTGGTTGAAACGGGGCTGGAGCGTCGACTGGATCTTCTGTATGGCCGAGAACTTCACCTTCGCGCCGGGGAAGTTCTTCTCGTAGATCTTGACCGCGTCCTCGGCGTAGGCCTTGCCGAAACCGCCGTCGAACAGGACGAATTCCATCGGGGCGGTTTCATTGACCGCGAGAGGGTTCTTCGCGGTCTTCTTTCCGGCCTTCGCCTTGTCCTCGTCACCGCCGCCGCTGCTGGCGCATGCGGACAGAAAGCTCATCGTGGGGACGGAGATCAGGCCGAGTGCCGCCGACCTCTTGATCAGGTCTCGGCGGCCGACACCCGCTGAGCCGTTGTTCTCGGAGTGGGATCCCATGCTCAAGTCCTCGCCTTCTCCAGGACTCAGGCGGTGCACCGGATCCTTCCCGGCACCGCGGTCAGGTCAAGCAGGGTCGTTGCGGATCGCGTGGTTCAACGGCGTCGACGGTAACGACCGTAACGGCTGTGTCGACGATGAATCGCCGACAGGTATAGTCCACTCCTTACCGACGGAGCAAGATCGAACGCAAGGTTGCCCACCGGTCTTTTCCGAGTCGAGACCTCCCGGACATATGAACGGCCTGCGGGCGCCATGCCGGAAAAACGCAGGACATGAACCCCGTCTGGCGCAATCAACATCCTTGACATCACCGTCCACTTGGCCCACTACTGATTCCTGCGCAACCATGAGGACAACGTTGTCCGGGGCGTTGTCCGGCGCGGGGAGGGTGCTCACGCATGCAACGGTTCGGACGGTTACGGGCGGTCGTGGTCACGGCCGCCCTGGTCATGACGGTCGGTGCACAGGGGACGGCGGTCGCGCTGCCGTCGCCCGTCCCGTTCCCCGCTCGGGGGTTCGCTTCGTCCTTCGAGGCGGGTGAACGCGCCCCCGACTGGCAGAGCACCGTGGACACCGCACCGGACGGCGGCAAACGGGCCTCGGGGGTCGACGGCGGCTACGGCGGCGGGCTTCCCGGTGAGGTGACCGACCGGGTGACGGAGGTCCGGGCGAGCGCGGAGAACACGGCCGGCGGCGAGGTGAAGGAGAACCTCGTCGACGGCGAGCCGAGCACCAAGTGGCTGGCCTTCGCCGCCACCGGCTGGGTCGAGTTCGACCTCGACCAGCCTGCGCGGGTAACCGCTTACGCGCTCACTTCCGCGAATGACTTCGCCGAGCGCGACCCCGCCGACTGGACCCTCTCGGGCTCGGTGGACGGCGCCTCCTGGACGCCCCTCGACACCCGCTCCGGGGAAACCTTCGCGGAGCGCTTCCAGACCCGGACCTACGGCCTCGCGACCCCCGCCGAGTACCGGCACTTCCGGCTGGAGGTCACCAAAAACCACGGCGCCGGGCTCGTGCAGCTCGCCGACGTGCGGTTCGGCACGGGCGGGAGCGACGGGCCCGTCCCGCCGGACATGCTCACCGTCGTCGACCGGGGCCCGAGCGGCTCGCCGACCGCGAAGTCGGGCGCCGGTTTCACCGGGCGGCGGGCACTGCGTTACGCGGGTCGGCACACCGCTTCCGGCCGGGCGTACTCGTACAACAAGGTGTTCGACGTGAACGTCCGGGTCGGTTCGCGCACCCAGCTGGCGTACCGGATCTTCCCGGCGATGGCGGGCGGCGACCTGGACTACGCCGCGACAAACGTCTCCGTGGACCTGGCTTTCACGGACGGAACGTATCTGAGCGGGCTCGGGGCGAGCGACCAGTACGGCTTCCCGTTGTCGCCGCGCGGGCAGGGCGCGGCGAAGGCGCTGTACGTCAACCAGTGGAACGACGTGGTGTCGGGGATCGGAGCGGTGGCGGCCGGAAAGACGGTCGACCGGATCCTCGTCGCCTACGACTCCCCCGGCGGGCCGGCGCGGTTCCGGGGCTGGGTGGACGACATCGCGCTGCGCACGGCCGCCCCGGAGGCGGCGCAGGCGCATCTGTCGGACTACGCGGTGACCACACGCGGCACCAACTCCAGCGGGAGCTTCTCGCGCGGAAACACGTTTCCCGCGACGGCCGTGCCGCACGGTTTCAACTTCTGGACGCCGGTGACGAACGCGTCCTCGCTGGGCTGGCTCTACGACTACGCGCGGGCCGCCAACGGGGACAACCGGCCCACGATCCAGGCGTTCAGCGCGAGTCACGAGCCGAGTCCGTGGATGGGCGACCGGCAGACGTTCCAGGTGATGCCGTCGGCCGCGCCCGGTGTCCCGGACACCGGGCGGACGGCCCGGGCGCTGGCGTTCCGGCACACCGACGAGACCGCCCGCCCGTACTACTACGGAGTGCGTTTCGAGAACGGTCTCACGGCGGAGATGGCGCCGACCGACCATGCCGCCGCCCTGCGCTTCACCTACCCGGGTTCGGACGCGAGCGTCGTCTTCGACAACGTCACCGACCAGGCGGGGCTGACGCTCGACAAGGAGACCGGGGTCGTCACCGGTTACTCGGACGTGAAGTCGGACCTGTCGGCAGGAGCCACCCGGCTCTTCGTGTACGGCGAGTTCGACGCACCGGTGACGGACGGGGCGTCGAGCGGGGTGAAGGGCTACCTGCGTTTCGACGCGGGCTCCGACCGCACGGTCACCCTGCGGCTGGCGACCTCCCTCATCAGCGTCGACCAGGCCCGCGACAACCTCCGCCAGGAAATCCCTGAGGAAACCGATTTCGAGACGGTCAGGTCGCGGGCCCGACAGCAGTGGGACGCACTCCTCGGCAGGGTGGAGGTCGAGGGAGCGAGCCAGGACCAGCTGACCACGCTCTACTCCAGCCTGTACCGGCTGTACCTGTATCCCAACTCCGGTTTCGAGAAGGTCGGTGAGACGTACCGGTACGCGTCGCCCTTCTCGCCGATGTCCGGCCAGGACACCCCGACGCACACCGGCGCGAAGATCGTGGACGGCAAGGTGTACGTCAACAACGGTTTCTGGGACACCTACCGGACGACCTGGCCCGCCTACGCGCTGCTGACGCCCACTCAGGCGGGCGTGCTGACGGACGGGTTCGTGCAGCAGTACAAGGACGGCGGCTGGACCTCACGCTGGTCCTCCCCCGGGTACGCCGACCTGATGACCGGCACGTCGTCGGACGTCGCCTTCGCGGACGCGTTCGTCAAGGGCGTCGGCTTCGACGCGAAGGCGGCGTACGAAGCGGCCCTCAAGAACGCCACGGTCGTGCCCCCGGCGGCGGGGGTGGGCCGCAAGGGCATGGCGACCTCCCCCTTCCTCGGCTACACCAGCACGGCCACGCACGAGGGCCTGTCCTGGGCGCTGGAGGGCTACCTCAACGACTACGGCATCGCCCGCATGGGCCAGGCCCTGTACCGGAAGACCGGGGAGAAGCGCTATCAGGAGGAGGCCGACTACTTCCTCAACCGTGCACAGGGTTATGTGCACCTCTTCGACGCCAAGGCCGGGTTCTTCCAGGGGAAGGACGACAAGGGCGACTGGCGTGTGGCGTCGCAGAGCTACGATCCGCGCGTGTGGGGCTACGACTACACCGAGACCAACGGCTGGGGCTATGCCTTCACCGCCCCGCAGGACAGCCGGGGCCTGGCCAACCTGTACGGCGGCCGCGACGGGCTGGCGAAGAAACTCGACGCCTACTTCGCCACCCCGGAAACCGCTTCCCCCGAGTTCGCGGGCTCCTACGGCGGCGTCATCCATGAGATGACCGAGGCGCGGGATGTGCGGATGGGCATGTACGGGCACTCCAACCAGGTCGCCCACCATGCGATCTACATGTACGACGCGGCCGGGCAGCCCTGGAAGGCGCAGGCCAGGGCCCGCGAGGTGCTCGCGCGGCTCTACACCGGCAGCGCCATCGGACAGGGCTACCACGGCGACGAGGACAACGGCGAGCAGTCGGCCTGGTACCTGTTCTCCGCACTCGGCTTCTACCCGCTGGTGATGGGCAGCGGCGAATACGCCGTCGGCTCCCCCCTGTTCACCAAGGCGACCGTGCATCTGGAGAACGGCAGAGATCTGGTGGTCAAGGCCCCGAAGAACAGCGCGGAGAACGTGTATGTGCAGGGCCTGAAGGTCAACGGCCGGGCCTGGACGTCGACTTCGCTCTCCCACGCGCTTCTCGCCCAGGGCGGGGTCCTGGAGTTCGACATGGGACCACGGCCCTCGACGTGGGGGTCCGGAAAGAACGCGGCACCGGTCTCGATCACCCGGGACGACAAGGCGCCGACACCCCGCACGGACGTGCTGAAGGGCGCCGGCGCATTGTTCGACGACACGTCGGCGACCCAGGAGACGGTGTCGGGGCCGCTCGCCCTGCCGGTCACGGCGGGCGCCAAGGCCGTGCAGTACACCTTGACCTCCGCCGATCACACGCAGGCGCCCGGGAGTTGGACCCTTCAGGGCTCCGCCGACGGACAGACGTGGACGGATCTGGACCGGCGCTCCGCCGAGACGTTCCCCTGGGACCGACAGACCCGGGCCTTCACGATCGCCCGACCGGGCGCGTACGGGCACTACCGGCTGGTGTTCGCCGGCGAAGCGCGCCTGACAGAGGTCGAGTTGTTGTCATGATCTGGTAACCGCGAGCGACCATCCGCTGTACCGGTCGTCACCGACGTTTCAGAATGATCAGGCCGCCCGCGAGCGCCGGGCGGTCCGTCATGGAGGGGGAAAGCGGTCATGAGCATCATCAGGCGGTTCACGGGACTGCTCGCCGGCGCGGCTCTCGGGGCGGGGGCCCTGTTCGCAACGGCGGCGCCGGCACAGGCGTACAGCCCGAACCCGGAGTTCCACGCCTACTACTACGACACCGACGGCTGCCCGTGCAGCGGCGGCAACCTCACCGACCCGTTCGACAACACGTACTTCGCGAACGACGCCGGCGGCTATGCCGTGAAGATGGAGCTGATCAACTCTGGCGCGTTCGTCGGCAAGGTGGAGTTCCACCCGAACGACGAGAAGCTGTGGGTGTACGACACCGCGAACGACGGTGACACGTACTACGTCAAGGTGAGCTACACGTCCGGCGGCGCCACCCACAACCTGGGCACTTTCAGCCCGCCCGGGACCACGGCGGTGCTGGACTACGAGGTCGAGGACTTCGACCTCCCCGAAGGCGCTTACGTCGACATTTCCGTCTACGACGACGCCGCGCTCACCGACCTCATCGGCGCCGCGCGTGGCACCGGCGCGGCCATCGCCTAGGCAAGCCGCGCCAGCCGCATCGCCCACCCGCATCGACCAGCCTCATCGCCGGACCGCAGTGCCTCGGAGGGACCATGCCGCTGACCGTGCCCGTCCTGCCCGACGGGATCGACCCCGCCTGGCTGCCGCCGGAAGCGTTCCGACCGCTGGGAACCCGGCGGACGCTGGTCCAGGGCGCGGGGCCGCTGGTGGACACCGTGCACGGTGAAGTGGCTTACGCCTGCGAGCAGTTCGGCGGCGAGGTCGTACGGAACACATCGGATGACGCGTCGGGTGACCCGTACGACCTGGTGCTGCGCCTGGCGCGTCCGACAGCAGCCGATGCGGGCGCCGGCGGGAGCATCGGGGATCTCGGTGACGAGGGGTTCGCCTACGAGCGCGCCGACGGCACGGCCATGGTGACGGCAGCCGGTCAACGGGGGCTGCTGTACGGCCTGTTCCACGTCGTGAGACTCGGCGAGGAGGCCTTCCGGGGTGCCCGGGCACGCGAGGTGCACCGCCCGGCGACGGCACTGCGGATGCTGGACCACTGGGACAACGTGGCCGTGCACCCGGTCATGGGCCAGGTGGAGCGCGGGTACGCGGGCGGCTCCCTGTTCTGGCGGGACGGACGGCCCAGCGGGGACTGGGAGCGGGTACGGGCGTACGGCAGGCTGTTGGCGGCCTGCGGGGTCAACGCCGTCTCGGTCAACAACGTCAACGTGCACGAGGCCGAGGCGCACCTTCTCACCGACCGGATCGACGAAGTCGCCCGGATCGCACGGGCGTTGCGGCCGCACGGGATCCGCACGCACCTGTCGGTGACCTTCGCCGCGCCCGTCGTGCTCGGCGGGCTGTCCACCGCGGACCCGTTCGAGGAGGCGGTGCGCGAGTGGTGGGCGGAGGCCGTGCGCGGGGTGTACTCGGCCATCCCGGACTTCGGCGGGTTCGTGGTGAAGGCCGACTCGGAGGGCCAGCCGGGCCCGTTCACCTACGGCCGCTCGCACGCGGACGGCGCGAACATGCTGGCAGCGGCCCTCGCACCGTTCGGCGGCACGGTCCATTGGCGGGCGTTCGTGTACAACCACCGGCAGGACTGGCGGGACCGCTCGACCGACCGTGCGCGGGCCGCGTACGACCATTTCGCCCCGCTCGACGGGCAGTTCGCCGAGAACGCCGTTCTGCAGGTGAAGCACGGGCCGATGGACTTCCAGGTGCGCGAGCCCGTCTCACCCGTGCTCGGCGCGCTGCCGCGCACCCGGGTCGCCGTGGAGGTGCAGGCCACGCAGGAGTACACCGGACAGCAGCAGCACGTGTGCTGGCTCGGGCCGATGTGGAGCGAGGTGCTGCGCTTCCGGCCGGACGGCGAACAGGGCCCTGCCGTCGGGGAGTTGGCGCGCGGCGGCGTGGTGGCGGTGTCCAATGCCGGCGACGATCCGTTCTGGACCGGGCATCCGCTGGCTCAGGCGAACCTCTACGCCTTCGGCCGGCTCGCCTGGCAACCGGACGCCGATCCGCACGACCTCCTGGATGAGTGGATCGCGCTCACCTTCCCGTCCGCCTCCGACCCGGCCGCCTCCGACCCGGCCGCCTCCGAGCGGCTGGCCGCCGGGCTTCGCGCGGTGCTGCACGGCTCCTGGCGGACGTACGAGAAGTACACCGCGCCGCTCGGCGTCGGTTTCATGGTGCAGCCCGGACACCACTACGGGCCCGGTGTCGACGGCTACGAGTACAGCCCCTGGGGGACGTACCACTTCGCGGACCGGGACGGGATCGGCGTCGACCGGAGCGCAGCGACCGGCACGGGCTACGCCGCGCAGTACGCCAAGCCGTGGGCCGAGCTGTACGAGTCGGTCGTCTCCTGCCCCGATGAGCTGTTGCTGTTCTTCCACCATGTGCCGTACGTGCATGTGCTGAAGAGCGGGAAGACGGTGGTCCAGCACATCTACGACACCCATTTCGAGGGCGTCGAGGAGGCCGAGGAGGCCCGCCGGGTGTGGGCGGGCCTCGCGGACCTGGTGGACCCGGCGCGGCACGCGCGCGCAGCGGAACGGTACGAGGAGCAGGTGCGCTGCGCACGGGAGTGGCGGGACCAGGTGAACAGCTATTTCCTGCGGAAGTCCGGAGTCCCTGACGAGCGGGGACGCACGATCCACTGAAGCGGCGGGCAGGAACGTTTACTGAAACCGCAGGATCGCCACGCCCAGCGGGTCCAGGGTCAGTGCCTCGCCCTGGTCGAGCCGTTTGCCGGTGAGGAGATCGGTGGCGGGGGCGGGGGCGGTCAGGTGGGCCGGTTCCTGCGTGTGGTTGAGCAGAAAGAGCAGGCGTGTGCCGTCGGGGGCGACCCGGGTGGCGGTCTCGACGGTGCGGTGGTCGGCGTAGGGGCCGATCAGGTCGTGGCGGGCCAGGACGCGGCGGACCACGTGGTCGACGCCGGGCTGGTCGAGGGCGGTCGCCACGTACCAGGCCTCGCCGGCTTCGAAGGCGTTGCGGGTCACGGCCGGGGCGCCCGCGTAGAAGTCGGCGCCGTAGGCGGCGACCGGCTCGGCGCCGCACAGCTGGACGATCTCGAAGACCAGTCGGGCCTGCGTCGTGAACTCTCCCAGCTGGATGGGCTGTACCACGTCTTCGGGCCGTGCGTCCCACTCGTCGACGCGGATGCCCATGAGGGGGCCCAGTGGGCCGGGGACGTCGGCGAGGAAGGCGCGGTCGTGTTCGTCCGAGCGGGCGGTGAGGAAGGTGGCGAGGACGGTGCCGCCGCGTCGGGCCACGGACTCCAGGCGCTGCGCCAGGTCTCCCTTGACGAGGTGGAGCACCGGGGCGAGGACCACGTCGTACGGCGTGAGGTCGGCGGTGACCGCCACGACGTCCACGTCGGCGCCGGCCTCGCGGGCGGCCCGGTAGTAGGCGTGGACGACATCTGCGTAGCGGACCAGTCGGGACGGGCCGTCGGAGATCTCCAGGGCCCACCAGCTGTCCCAGTCGAAGAGGAGAGCGGTCCGGGCAGGGGTCCGGGCGCCGAGGGTGATCGCTCCGAGCTCCGTCAACTCCCTTCCCAGTGAGGCGACTTCGCCGAAGACGCGGGTGTCGTCGCGACCCGAGTGCCCGATGACCGCGCCGTGGTACTTCTCGCAGGCGCCGCGAGAGGCGCGCATCTGGAAGTAGAGGGCGGCGTCCGCGCCGTGGGCGATGGCCTGCCAGGTGGCGAGGCGGAGTTCGCCGGGGCGGCGCAGGGGGTTGACGTCGCGGCAGGCGGTCGTGGACGGGGTCTGCTCCATCAGCCAGAAGGGGGCGCCGTCCTTGAGGCCGCGCATCAGGTCGTGGGCGAGGGCCGGACGGGTGGGCGGGGCGTCGAGGGGCGGGTAGTTGTCCCAGGAGGCGAAGTCGAGGTGGGGCGCCCAGCGGTGGTAGTCGAGCGGGCGGTAGGCGCCCATGAGGTTGGTGGTGACGGGCGTGTCCGGGTCGTGGGCGCGGATGGCCTCCTTCTCGGCGGTGAAGCAGCCGAGCAGGGCGTCGGTCATGAAACGCTGGTAGTCGAGCGTGATGCCCTGGAAGGCGGTGTGGTCGGGGCCGCGCCAGTGCTCGGTGAGGGCGCTCGGCGGCTCGATCTCGTCCCAGCCGGTGTAGCGGTGCGACCAGAAGGCAGTCCACCAGGCGTCGTTGAGGGCGTCGAGGGTGCCGTGCCGTGCGCGCAGCCAGCCGCGGAAGGCTTCGGCGCACAGGTCGCAGTAACAGACACCGCTGTACTCGTTGTTGATGTGCCAGGCCAGCAACGCCGGGTGTCTCGCGTACCGTTCGGCGAGGCGGCCGGACAGGGCCGCGGCCAGGCGGCGGTAAGCGGGCGAACTGGGGCAGAAGTTGTGCCGTTGGCCGTATCGGCGCCGTCGGCCTTCGAAGTCGGTGCGGTTGACGTCGGGGTGTTTCTTCGCGAGCCAGGGCGGGAGAGCGGCGGTACCGGTGGCGAGGCAGACGTGACGGCCCTCGGCGGCGGCGCGATCGAGGATGCCGTCGAGCATCGTGAAGTCGTACACGTCCTCCGCCGGTTGGGTGAGCGACCAGCTGAAGACGCCGACCGTGAGGGTGTCGACGCCGGCCTGCGTGAACAGGCGGTGGTCCTCGTCCCAGACCTGCCGCGGCCACTGCTCGGGGTTGTAGTCGCCGCCGTACGGGATCTTGCCGGTGCGCGGGAGCCGGCTGTGGTTTCCGGGGTCGGTGGCGGTCATGCGGTGAAGTCCTCCTGGGTCTCGACGATCACCGGGCGGCTCGACTGCACCAGCGAGAGCAGCAGCGGTGCGGCCAGCAGGGCGGGCAGGGCCTCGGTGAGCAGAGCGGTCAGGCCGCCGGTCAGGACGAGCAGAGAGGCCGCGGCGAGGGTGACGCGCCCCCGCCGGAACAGGAAGTACGCGGCCAGGCGGGCGGTGTCGCGGGCGCGGAACGTGAACAACGAGGTGAGGACGACGGCGTGGGCGCCCCAGAGCAGGGACGCCACGCCGATGCCCCCGAGGAGCACCGCCCACCAGCCGGGCAGCCCGGTCGCGGCGAAGTGGGTGAGGCTGAACGCGATCACGGTCAGCCAAGCCAGCAGGGGCGCCCAGAGCTTCAGCGCGGGGAGGGCGTTGAGCCGCCAGCCGCGGGTGTAGACGCGGGCCGGGTGCAGGTCGGCGAGGTCACGGCTGCGGTGGTGCAGGGCGTACAACGCGGCGGAGACGGCCGGGCCGAGCGGCAGCAGGCATGCGGCGGCGAGGGGCAGGTTGGCCGGGTCGGGGCCCAGGAAGAACAGGCCGACGAGGCCTGGAGCGGTCGCCGCGAGAAACAGGGCTTCGACGGTGAGGAGGGTGTGCACGAGGGCGGCGGCGCGGGAGAGGGGCCCGGCGCCCACACTCACGGTGTTCACGGTGGTCATGAGACCTCCTGTGCGGGCGACCGACGGCAGGACGAGAAACCGGTTCCGAAACGGTTCGGGGTACCGCTCGTCGGGCTCATGAGACTGCCGTGCAGGACGACTGGGTGCGGGGAGGGAAGCGGTCTCGAAGCGCTTGCCGGGATCATGTCGCCGGCCTGCCGAAGAGCCGCCGTTCGTCCCACCAGGGCGGGATCTCGTCGGCGACCGGGGTGAGCTCGACGAGAGTGATCTCGTTGCGGGCGAGGCTGAGGTCCAGCTCGGCGCGCCCCTGCGGCGCGGGCAGCCGCCGGTGGCTGCGGGCGGGCTCGGCGGCCTCGTGCAGGACGTCCAGCTGCCCCGGCTTCGGCGAGCGCGGGCTGCCCATGTGCCGCCAGGCGGTGTAGGCGTTCCCGTGCTCCTCGTCGACGGTGGACCGGCGGACGAAGGCCTCGCGCGCCGCGACCGGGAGGGACAGGCGCAGTGCGTGCCGGTCGGGGCCGGGGGTCTCGCCGGTCGGGTCGACGGGCGCCCAGGCCACAACCGTGACCCGGCCGTCGGGGTGGCGGGTGACGAGGTGGTCGTCGCCGCGCGCCAGCAGGTCGGGCCCCATCCGGGCCATGAACGCGTACAGGTGGTACGTCGGTTTCCTGACCTGCCGGTGGGTGAGCAATCCGAATCCGCCGTGGAAGAGGGCGGTGGGGACACCGGTTTCCTCGAACGTGTCGCTGAACGTCCAGTAGGAGAAGGAGTCGGCGAAGTCGCCGCCGTGTGCGAGAACCGGCGCCAGGTAGGCGGCATGGAAAGCGGTGTCGTGGATCGGGTTGTCCGGACGGTAGGAGGAATTGAACTCCGTGATGTGGACCGGCAGTTCGGCCAGCCTGGTGCGCTTGAGGAGTTCGCGGGGTGTGGCGAACTGGTCGAGCAGAGCGGATGCCGGGGCCAGCGTCTGGTGGACGCCGAACGGCACGTGGTGCGCGGGGCCGGAGGTGTAGGCGTGCTTGGACACGAAGTCGACGGGCACGTCCCGGTCTTCCGCGAACTCGGCGAACCGCTCCAGCCAGTCGTCGGCGCCCGGGGAGATCGCCGGGCCCCCGACCTGGAGCCCGGCGTCCACCTCCTTCACGGTGTGCGCGGTGACCTCGTACAGCCGGTGGTACGCCTTTTCGTCCGCGTCCTGCCAGAAGTCGGGGAGGTTGGGCTCGTTCCACACCTCGACGGGCCAGGTGCGGACCTCGTCGAGGCCGTAGCGGTCGACGAGGTGGGCGAGGGTGGCGCGGACCAGGTCGGCCCATTCACGGTGGGAGCGGGGCGGGGTGACATTGCCGCGCCACCAGAAGACCGTCTGGGTGCCGAGAGCCAACTCCGTCGGCATGAAGCCGAGTTCCAGGAAGGGGCGGATGCCGGCTGCCAGATAGGTGTCGACGACCTGGTCGACGTAGGTGAAGGAGTGGTGGACGTGGCGGGCGCCCTCGTGGTCGTACGGGCGGTGCACGCCCATGCCGTCGCTGAGCAGGCCGTGGCCGCGGATGTACCGGAAACCGATGTCACGCTGGAGCACGGCGAGGGAGTCCTGGTAGTCGCGGCGCAGGGCGAGTTCGATGCGGCCGGTGCCGACGCAGTGTCGCCAGGCGTCGGAGAGCCTGCCCATCGGATCGGCAGGGACGCTGATCACCCGTTCTCCTTCTTGAAGCGTTCGCGCGCCTTGTTGTGCAGGCCGACCAGCTGATCCATGTTCTTGGCCTTCAACTCGGTGACGTAGTCGCCCCATTCGGAGAGCGGCCGCTTGCCGAGCGCGAACTTGAGCATGTTCTGGGTGACGTGGTCCCTGAGGGGGGTGTCCCAGAGCGAGGCCTGTTCCTGCTCCACGGACTGCAGCGGGTGGGCCGGGTCGATGGGCAGTTGCCGGTACTGGGCCATGGCGTCCTGGAACTTCTTCTCGTCCGGGCCGAAGGACGAGGAGACGAGCTCCCAGCTGCCCCCGTAGGTGAAGACGCCGTTGAAGAAGCCGTAGTCCTTCTGGAGGTCCTTCGGGGCGTCCGGGTTCGCGCCCATGAGCGAGATGCCGGGCTCCAGCGTGTACTGGCTGCCGGACTGCGTGTAAGTGACGCCCTGGACACCCCACTTGGAGAGACGCTGGCCCTCGTCGGAGTACCACAGCCAGTCGACGAACTGCATCATCGCCACGAACGTGTCGCTCTTGAGGGCCTTGGTGGAGATCATGACGCCGTTCTCCAGCCGGGCGCCGCCGATCACCACCGGGCCGGCCGGCCCGAGCGGCACCGGCACCATCTCGATCTTCGCTCCCTTGACCTGTTTCTCAAGGTTGTAGCGGTAGTTCTGGACCAGTTCCTGCGGGTTGGCGCTGATGGCGAATGATTTCTCACCCAGCAGTTTCTGCACCGCGTCGTCATCGGTCTGCGTGAAACTCTCCGGGTCCATCAGTTTCTCGGCGACCAGCTTTCTCAGGTACTCGACCACCTGGCGGTAACCGTCCGTGGCGCCGGTGAAGACGAACTCCCCCGCCGTCGAGTCGAAACTGATGTTGTCGTAGGTCCAGCCTGCCTTCACTCCGTGCGCCTGACCGAGGTAGCTGAGCAACGCAGCCGCCGGGAAAGGGGTGTTGGTGCTCCAACGGTCGGAGAAGGGGTATCGGTCCGGGTATTCGGCCTTGATCGCCTTGAAGACGTCGTACACCTGGTCCCAGGTGCTGGGCAGGCTCAGACCGAGCTTGTCGAGGACGTCCGTGCGCAAGGACAACGAATAGCCGGACTTCACCCTCTCGTGCAGGCCGGGGAGGAGGTAGTACTTGCCGTCGGACTGCCGGATGGAGTCGAGCTCGGGCTCCAGCTTCCATTTTCTGACCTTGTCCTGGAAGTTGGGCATCAGGTGCACGTACTCGCTGACCGGGAGGATCGCGCCCGACGAGACGAAGGCCACCTCGGAGGGGTGGTACGTCTTGGGGATCAGGAACGGGGCGTCGCCCGCACCGATCAGGACGCTGCGTTTCTTCTCGTAGTCACTGAGCGGGACGGCAGTCGGCTTCAGGGTGATGCCGGTGCGCTTGGTGAGTTCCTTCCAGAACAGCCAGCTGTTCTTCAAGGGGTAGTTCGGGTTGTTGTTGTGCAGCATCGAGAAGGAAAGCGGCTTCGACGCCTTGAACTGCTGACCGGCCCGATACTCCTTCATCGCGCCGTTCTGTTTCTTGGAGAGGTCCTTGGAATCCCCTCCGTCCTCGCCGCTGCCACAGCCGGTGAGAGCGGCGAGGCCGATGAAGCCTGCGGCGGCCATGATCTGACGCCTGGACAACTGCGTGCCGTTCATCACTCAGAACCTCCTGCGGTTGCGGTCGGCGGTTGTGGCGGCGTCGACCGGACTGTTGATTGCAGGCCTCTGATGGAGATTGAGGCGCTGGTCGTGCGGCTCAGCCCTTGACCGCGCCGAGCATCACGCCCGAGACGAAGAAGCGCTGGACGAACGGGTACACGCAGAGGATCGGCAGCGACGTCAGCACGATCGTGACCGCCTGGATGTTCGCCCCGACCTGGCTGAGCTGCTCCGTGCCGGCACCGGCGTTGCCGCCCGTGGTGGCGCCCGAGATGAGGTTGCGCAAGTAGACGGTGGCCGGCATGAGTTCCGTGCGGTCCATGTAGAGGTAGGCCGAGAACCAGGAGTTCCAGAACGACACGGAGTAGAAGAGCACCATCGTCGCGATGACGGCTTTGGACAGCGGCAGCACGATTCTGAGCAGGACGCCGTAGGTGCTGAGCCCGTCGATCTCCGCGGCCTCCTCCAGTTCGGTCGGCAGGCTCTCGAAGAAGGCCTTCATCACCAGCAGGTTGAAGACGCTGATCGCGTTCGGCAGGGCGATCGCCCAGACCGAGTTCTTCAGGCCCATGCTGGTGACCAGGACGTAGTTGGGAATCAGCCCGCCGGTGAAGAACATGGTGAACACGGCTATACCGACGAGGAGGCCACGGCCTTTGAGGTTCCTCTTCGACAGGACGTAGGCGTAACAGGTCGTCAGGACCATGGCGACGACGGTGGAGACGACCGTGTAGAACACGGTGTTTCCGTAGTTTCGCCAGAACATCGAGTCCTGGAAGACGATTTTGTACGTGGTGAGGTTGAACCCCTTGGGCCACAGGCTCACTTCACCGGCGCGGATCTGCCGTTCGCCGCTGAAGGAGCGGGCGATGATGTTGACGAAGGGGTAGAGGGTCACGAGCACGACGAGGGTGAGGATCACTCCGTTGACGCCCTGGAAAACGCGGTAACCGCGCGTGGGCTGGTTCACGGAGGTGCGCGGACGCGGAGCACGGGGGGTCAGGAGGCTCACCACAGGCTCGTCCCCACCGTGCGTCGCGACACCTGGTTCGCGCCGGTGATCAGCACCAGGCCGATGATCGCTTCGAACAGGCCGATGGCGGCGGCGTAGCTGAAGCTGTTGGACTCGACCCCGGCGCGGTAGAGGTACGTGGAGACCACGTCGGCCGTCGGATAGGTCAGCGGGTTGTACAGCAGCAGGACCTTCTCGAAGCCGACCGCCATGAACGTGCCGATGTTGAGGATCAGCAACGTGATCATGGTGGGCCGGATTCCGGGCAGGGTGACGTGCCAGATCTGCCGCCAGCGGTTCGCACCGTCGATGCGGGCGGCCTCGTAGAGGTCCTCGTCGATCGTGGTGAGGGCCGCGAGGTAGAGGATCGTGCCCCAGCCGGCGGTCTGCCAGATCTCCGAGCCCACGTAGATCGTGCGGAACCAGCCGGGTTCCTGGATGAACCGGACCGGGTCCTGACCGAACCAGCCGAGCACCTGGTTGACCGGGCCTTCCGCGGCCAGCATCTGCATGGTGATGCCCGCGACGATCACGATCGACAGGAAGTGCGGAAGGTACGAGATCGACTGCACGAACCACTTCAGGGAGCGCCGGCGCACCTCGTTGAGCAGCAGGGCCAGGACGATCGGGATGGGAAAGCAGAACACCAGCGTCAGTCCGCCGAGCCACAGCGTGTTGCGGAAGACCTGCCAGAAGGTCGGATCGGTCAGGAACATCCGCACATAGCGCAGCCCCACCCACTGCTCCCCCAGGATCGAACCGCCCGGTTCGAAGCGGCGGAAGGCGATCACGTTGCCGATCATCGGCAGATAGCGGAAGACCAGGAAGAACAGCAGCGGCAGCACGGCCAGCGAGTACAGCTGCCAGTCCCGCCGCAGGGCCCGCCGCCAGCCGCGGCGCGCGGCCGGCGGTGTGGGACCGTGCCGGGTCTCGGGCGGTGGGTTCTGGGTTCCTGGGGGTGGGGCCGATGTGGTGGAGGTGCTCATGCTCGGGCCTCCCGGGGCGTCTTCGAAACGCTCGACTCGCAGCGCGTGATCTCGAAACTTTCGTGCCCTTACCGGTAACTCTGCGGCAACGTAAGGGGTTACGGAAAGCGCTGTCAATGGGTGCTGCACGGTGGGCTGGTGGGACTTCGGGGGCGTTGGAATCCCTCACGGGCGGGGTAGAACCGGAGAGTCGGGTGGTACCGTCCTCCGCAAATTTCTGTCTGAGCAACGCAACGATCGATCGCCCACAACCCCTGCGAGGTGCCCCCGTGCCCGCGTTCGACCTGCCGCTGCCGGAACTGCAACGCCACCGACCCGAGCCCGACGAACCCGCCGACTTCGACGCGTTCTGGAGCGACACCCTGAAGGAGGCCGAGCAGCGGGAGCCGCTTGTGTCGGTGGAGCCCGTGCAAACCGGTCTCCGTCTGACGCAGACCTGGGACGTGACGTTCCGGGGTTTCGCGGGAGACCCCGTGCGGGCCTGGTTCAGCCTTCCCTCCGGCGCGCAGGAACCGCTTCCCGCGGTCGTCGAGTACGCCGGATACGGGCGCGGCCGTGGTCTCCCCCACGAGCGCCTGACCTGGGTGAACGCCGGCTGCGCCCACCTGCTGATGGACAACCGCGGCCAGGGCGACCAGTACGGCAACGGCGGTGCCACCCCCGACCCGCACGCCGCCGCACCCGGCGGTCCCGGCCCGGCCGTCCGCGGCCTGCTCTCCCCGCGGGACTACCACTACCGCCGGCTGATCACGGACGCGGTGCGCGCGGTGACGGCCGTCCGGGCGCTGCCGGGCGTGGACCCCGCCCGCACGATCGCCGTCGGGAACAGCCAGGGCGGCGGCCTCGCCCTCGCCGTCGCGGGCCTGGTCCCCGACCTGACCGCCCTCCTCGTCACGGCCCCCCTCCTGTGCGGCATCCGGCGTGCCCTGGACCTCACCGACGCGGGGCCGTACGGCGAGATCGCCGCCTATCTCTCCGTCCACCGCGGCAGCGAAGAAACCGTCTACCGCACGCTGTCCTACGTGGAAGGCGTCTCCTTCGCCCGCCGCGCCCATGCGCCCGCCCACTTCGGCACGGGCCTGCGCGACACGGTCTGTCCGCCGAGCGGGGCGTACGCCGCCTTCAACCGGTACGGGGACCTGAGCGGCGGCGCGGATCCGCAGAGGGAGATCCACCCGTACCCGTTCAACGGGCACGAGGGGGGCGAGGCGGAGCAGGTACGACGCCAACTGCACTGGTTGGCGAGCCAGTTGGGCGACTGATGTCCGCCGCCCCTCATCGCCTGCTCGCTACGGCCCCCTCGTTCAGCTCAAGCCGGGAACCGGTGAACCGCGCCCGCATCCGGCGGTCGTGCGTGACCAGCACCAGCGCGCCCGGGTAACCGGTCAGCGCCTCCTCCAACTCCTCCACCAGGGAGGGCGACAGGTGGTTGGTGGGCTCGTCCAGCAGGAGGAGGTCCACCGGTTCGCTCACCAGCCGGGCGAGCTCGATCCGCCTGCGCTGCCCGTACGACAACTCACCGATTCGCAAACGGAGTTGGCGAGGCTCGAAGAGTCCGAGCGACAGCAGCCGGTCGGCGTGCTCGTCCCGGTCGCCGGGGCGGCCGTGGGCGAACGCCGCCAGCACGGTCAGCTCGGGCGGCCACGGCGCCTCCTCCTGCCGCAGGTGCCCCACCCGGCCGGAGACACTCACCGTTCCGGCGTCCGGTCGCAGTTCGCCGGCCAGGACGCGCAGCAGGGTGCTCTTGCCTGCTCCATTGGGGCCGGTGACCAGCAGCCGTTCGGTGGCGTCGAGTTGCAGCTCCGGCACCGTCAACCGGCCTGGCACGACCACGTCGTCGAGGCGGGCGGCCGGCCCGTCGTCCGTCCTGCCCGCCGTGTCGATGCGGGCGGCGAAGGTCAGCGGGTCCGGCGGCGCCGACACCGGGTTCGCGGTCAGCCGCTCGGTCCGTTCCTTGGCGTTACGGATCCGGCTCATCGCACCGTGAGCGCGACCCCGGGCACGGAAAGCACCATGACCGAACCCCGCCTTGGCCGTCTTGCGCGGGATGCCGTCCAGACGAACCATGTTGGATTCGGCCAGCCGACGGCTGCGCTCGAGTTCGGCACGCCACTCGTCGTACTGCTGCTGCCGCCGACGGCGTTCGGCGGCCTTGGCGGCGAGATAACCGGCGTAACCGTTTCCGTGGCGGGTGACCCGGCCGCCGTCCACTTCCAGAACGGTGGTCGTGAGCCGTTCCAGGAACACCCGGTCGTGGGTGACCGCGACGACGGTGCCGCGGTGGGCCCGCAGATGATCCTCGAGCCAGCCGACGGCCCGGTCGTCGAGGTCGTTGGTCGGTTCGTCGAGCAGCAGCAGCTCGGGCCGGGACGCCAGCGTCGCGGCCAGGGCCAGCCGTGACCGCTCGCCGCCGGAGAGCGTGCCGAGCCTGCGGTCCCGGGAAAGTCCCGGCAGGCCGAGCCCGTGCAACGCGGCGGCGACGCGGGTGTCGGCGCCGTAGCCGTCGCGCGCTTCGTACTGTCCGGTCAGTCGGGCGTACGCGGAAAGGGCGGCATCCAGTTCCGCGCCCTCGGCCGCCTCGGCCAGGACCGCCTCGGTGCGCCGCAGCGCCGCCTCCAACGCGCGGAGCTCCGCCAGCGCCAGGTCGAGGGCGTGCTGGACGGTGGCCTCTGCGGGCAGGGCGAGGGTCTGGGCGAGGTAACCGGTTCCGCCGGGCGCCGCCACGGTGATCTCCCCCAGGTCGGGCCGCTCGTCGTCGGCGAGGAGACGGAGCAGCGTGGACTTCCCGGCCCCGTTGTCGCCGATCACTCCGACCTTCTCGCCCGGGGCGAGATTGAAGGAGACCTGATCGAGCACCGTGTGGTCGTCGTAGCGCTTGGTGACGCCGTGCAGGGAGAGCTGGGAGGAGTGGGTGGGCTTGGCGAGGTGGGAGCGCTCGGAGGAACGGGAGGAACGGGAGGACCGGGGGTGCGGTGAGGTGGGCGAGGATGTTGGCGCACGCATGTGAAAGCCCCTGTTCTCGGCCAAGTGGGAAAGGCCGATGGAACGGATTCGATGAGGAATCAGCACGCCACGACGACGGAGCGGGGCTCTGCAGCAGCGCCGTGCGCCGCTGCCGAAACCGTGCGCCACGGCAGAAACCGTGCGTTACGGCCGAGCAGTGCTCTACGTGGTCGGACGGGGGGCGATCACAGAGTTCCCATGCGCAAGAACGTACGCGTGCGTCCGCATGCCGGGCAAGGCATTTTCGGCCGACTGGTCGCCAACTCAGTTGGCCACTACATCCGTTGGCCCGGTAGAGTCGTCCACGCGACATCGCGACAACGTTGTCGCACCGCACGTACCCCCACCCGTGGCACCGTCCGGGCGGGGGCGCCCGGGACCGCCCCACTCCCCGTTATGTTCTTCGCGGTCCTGCAACGGGGCCGCTGGCCTCCGGGCCCGGCATGACTGTGTCCCCCTGTCGAAGGCATGACCTGGGGGGTGG
>NZ_JBITCT010000029.1:31244-140751 GCF_044453465.1 Streptomyces sp. NPDC051677 | reverse complement strand
AGCCGGGAGCCGGGAGCCGGGAGCCGGGAGCCGGGAGCCGGGAGCCGGGAGCCGGGAGCCGGGAGCCGGGAGCCGGGAGCCGGGAGCCGGGAGCCTTCGGGCTCACGGAAGAGTGGCTCCTGCACGATGGGGACGTTGTCCCGTCAGCGATCATCCTGTCCCACAAGGAGCAGCTCGATCGGCTTGCGGTCGGCTGTCCGCAGGCGTTGCCCATGGCTGTTGTGGCCGGCGACCCGTGTATCGACCAACTGCGTGCCAGCCTCCCCTTCCGGGAGAGCTACCGGCAGGCGTTCGGGCTCTTGCCGGGTCAGCGGCTCGTGGTCGTGTCCTCGACCTGGGGAAGCGGTTCGGTGCTCGGCTCACCGCGCGCCGACGTTCTCCGTCGAGTGTTGGCCGAGCTTTCCGTTGAAGAATTCCGCGTACTCGCGGTTATCCATCCGAATTCCTGGCATGGTCATGGCTCGTGGCAGCTGCACAGCTGGTTGGCTCCGTTTCTAGGTTCCGGGCTTCTCCTGCCGGTTCCGGAAAGCGACACATGGAAGGCGGCCCTCTGTTCGGCTGATTTTCTTCTGGGAGACCACGGCTCCTTGACCATGTATGGAATTGCATTGGGAATTCCCTGCATTCTCGGCGCCTTCGATGAATCGAAGGTGGCACCCGGATCCCCCATGTCCAGGCTCGGCCGGATACTGCCTCGACTGTCCGCCGATCGGCCAGTGCTGCGCCAGCTTGCCGCCCTGCACGGGCAGCGGGACGATCCGGAGCTCCAGGCGGTCGGAGAGACTGTCACGTCGGAACCGGGCCGCAGTGCCGAGTTGCTGCGCCGACTGTTCTACACCTGGCTGCGGCTGGACGAACCCGCCCATCCCGCGTCCGTGCCCGCGATACCCATACCGTTGCAGCCCTCCAGCCCGGGCACCCGCCGCGTTCCTCATGAGGCGCCCATGTTCGTCACCGTCTCCGTGACGGACGACGGCACTGTGGCAGTCGACGGTGAAGTGATCGTCCGTCGCTACCCCGCGGCGCAGCAGCACGGCCATGGCCCGCACATCGCCTCGTCTCATCTGACCGCCGACCGTGACGACCCGGACCGCCGATGGCCGCGTACGGCCGACGTGCTGCTGGTGCCGCGCGGGCGCACGGCGGGCCATCCGGAGGACGACCCGTGGTGCGCCTATGCCGCGGAATCCTCCGGCTGCGGGCTGCTCGCTGCGGAAACGGAGGAGGACGGGTGTCTGGCGCTGCTCCCGGATGGCGGTCGTGTGCAGGTGAGCTGGCTGGAGCGTCCCGCCTGGGCGGCCTTCCCCGTGGCGGCGTCGGCGGTCTACGCCTGGACGGTGCGAGAGCGCGCTGCGGGGACGGCCCGTGCCCGCCCGACACGGTCGGAGCAGATCGCCGTGCGCGCCGGCGACCTGCCCGACGCGGGACTGCTCGACCTGGCCTACGCCTGAGCCCACCTCGGCGGCGGCCTGTGCATGCTGGCTCCTACTCCTCCTCTCCGCCCTCCCGCTCCAGGCGGTGCTGTGCCTCACCCTCGTGAATGCTGCCTTCTTCCGCGAAGAGCGCGCGGGCGGACGTCCAGTCCTCGACGGCGGCCTCCCGCTCCCCCAACTGCACGCGGACATCTCCGCGCAGCAGGAGGGCCTGCGCGGCGTAGTAGGCCGAGCCCACGCCGGTCATGCCGTCCACCGCCAGGTCCAGCGCCTCGACGGCTTCGCGCAGTCGTCCACAAGCGCGGCGGTTCTCCGCGAGACGCAGCCGGGCCTTGGCCATGTTGAAACGGTCCGGTCCGTCCGGAAGACCCTCGAACTCCTCGACCGCCCGGAGAAGTTCACCTTCCGCGGCGTCGTGGCGCTCGAGCGCCGTGTACGTACTGCCCAGGTGCAGAGCGAGGAGGGCCTCGCCACGGGGATGGTCGATCCCCTCCAGTGCCGCTTGGGCACGGCTGAACAGATCGATCGCGTGCCCGGGGCGCTTGAGCTTGCGTTCGAGCAGTCCCAGCCCTTCCAGGACGCTGGACTCCGTGCGACGTTCACCCTCGCTCCGTCCGGGTACACCGGGGTTCACCAGGCTCAGCGCCTGTTCGAAGTGCTCCCGGGCCAGCCGCGAATCGCCCTCCTCCACGTTCCAGCGCTCAAGATGCGCGAAGCCCACCTCGTAGGACGCACGGGCCACCGCCATCGTGTCACCGGTCTCCAGCGCCGAGGCGAGACCGATCTCGGCCGCCTCGATCCACTGGGTGTCGCGCCCGGTACGGAGGCAGAAAGTCCGGATGGCCTGACTCAGCCGCCACGCCTCCAGATGAAGCCCCGCCTCGGCGGCCAAACGCACCGCGGCGAAGATGCCCGCCTCGCGTCGAGCCAGCTCACGCAGAGCCTCGGTCTGTCGGCGCTCGTCGGCTGCCGTGTCCGCCGGGAAGGCGTTCATCGGGCTGTAGAGCCAGCGCGTCGACAGCGTCTGCTCACCCCGCTCGGTGATCCGCAGGAAGTGATGGACGATCCGCCGCCGCACCGCCTCGCGTTCACTTTCCGTCTCGTCGCGCTCCGCGACGATCGACGCGTGATCGTGGACGAGGATGTGCATCCGGTACGTGTCGAGACCCCGGCGCTCGACCAGACCGCCCGAAATCAAGGCGCTCAGCGCGGTGCGCGCCTCCGACGGCTCCCAGTCCGATACGAGCGCGAACACGGTGTCCAGCTGGAAATCTTCACACATCAGCAAGCCCAGGCGGCGATAGAGCTGCGCCGTCCGCACGGCCATGCGCCCATAGGCCAGTTCGAGGGCTTCCGGCAGGGGATTCGGATCGTCCACGTCGAGCAGCTCCTGTCGTGCGGCGCGGTCGGCGAGCCGGGCACCGACGTCCTCTATAACGCCGGGGACGGGCGCCTTCAGATGTCCGGCGATCAGCCGCAGAGCCAGCGGCAGGCCGCCCAGGTGCCGGACAATCGGTTCAAGCTTGGCCGGATCCTCGGTAGTACGGCTCACCTTGACCAGCAGTTCCAGAGCGTGCTCGTCCCGCAGCGCCGGAACCGGAAGCGGAAGGAACTCCAGGAAGGTCGTCAGGTCGTGCGGTGCCTCCTGCCCCGTCATGAGGACGACGCCGTACGGCTGGTCGGTCAGCAGGTCACGCACCTGACGGGTCGTCGTGACATTCTCCAGCAGGAAGACCACCGAACGGTCACGCAGTTCGTGACGCACCCGCCGCGCCTTGGCCGGGACGTCACCCGGACGCTCGTCCCTCGGCACGTCGAGCTCTTCCAGCCAGCGCTCCAGCACCACCGCTGGGTCCACCATCCTCCCACCCTGCATCCCAAGGTCGGCCTGGAGGAACACCCCGAAGAGGACGTCCCGGTGCGAGTGGATCCACTGTTGCGCCGTGCTTCGCTTCCCCACTCCTCGTACACCGCTGAGGAACACGGACGTCAAGGTCCCGGCCGCCCGGCACGCGCGCCAGTGACCGTCCATCTCCCGGAACAGAGCTGTGTGGTTGACGTAGTGGAGAAGAGCCAAGGACGCCTCGGCGGGCGTCGCCCTCGTCAGAGCCTCTCCGACGAGCTCGCGCACCTCCCGCACGGCGTCGGGACGTTCAGCGAACAGTTCCAGTACACGACTCGACCACTCGTCCGTGATCTCGGTCACCGTGTCCTCGTCGCCGGCCTCCCCTGCTTCCAACGCCTGGCGACGAGCTTGCTCCAGTTCGTCTCCAACCGCCGCCTCCTCGGCTCCGTCACGGACGAACAGCGCCACCAATCGGCCCTTACCCCAGGTCCAGGCGTCCTGCACGGCGTTGCCCACCAGGCTGCTGATCACGATGCTCCCGAGAGCGACGATCTCCGGGTCCACTGCACTCCCCACGAACGAACTGGAACTGTGGTCACTTCACCGTAGGGATCACACGTGCGCGTCCGCAGGCATTCGAACCAACCAGCCATGTGCAGATTCACGCACGACTCCCCGGCCGCAGCTGTCTGACCGACTGCGCGCGGACCTGCGGTCACCCGCCACCGGCGCGGGCCGCTCTCTGGCATGTCGCAGGGCCCGTTTGCGGCGTCCAACGGGCCCGCCAGGCTAGCTCGCCATGCCGCAAGCGCCCCGAGCCCCGCGTCGTGCAGGCGTCCTCGGCATCAACCACTGACTACTCTCTGCTAAGTTTCAGTGGCATTTGGTGATCACTGAGAGGTTCTGTTGGCCGCCCACGCAACATTGCCGGGAGATCCGGCACGGCTGTCCCATCTGAAGCAAGTGTCTCCTGACCTGGCTGACGACTACATGACGCTCGAACTGCTGGCAGCGGGTCTGGCGGGGATCCAGGCCAACCAGCAGAAGGCGCTGTGGAGTTCCGCTCAGCCTTCTGTCGACCCCACAGGCTTTCCCCCGGCATGGAAGGCCGGTGTAACCCGCCTGCTCTGGAGGGCGTTGGAGGACGGCTGCCGCGAGGTGACTTCACATGCGGATGTTTTCCGCTGGTGTCGCGTTCCTCTCGGGCAATGGCCCTTGGCTCTGTGTGTCGCTCAGAGCGATTTTGAGCTCCTTCTGATTGAGAACGGTCGGCCGTCGGCCTTTGCCGAACAAGCCGCGCGGCTCCTGCTGTCCAAGGATCCCGAAGCGGAACTGGTCGAGAATCGGTGCTACGAGCTGATGATCGCCGTGGCCGACCGGAACGGGGAAACCGAACAGGAGGTCCAGAACAACTACGTTCAGCTCCGGGGCTTTCTGACGAAGCACGCGGTCGCTTCCGACATCGACCTTCTCGGTCTGCTACGGGCCTTCCCCGCCAAGGACGCCAACGGGCAGCCGTGGGTGAAGCACTGGTTCAGTCAGTGCTACCGGGCTCAGCCGGCCAGCGGCGCCGTCGTACTCAGCTTCTGCGACGGCTGCGAGAACCCGGTCTCCGGTCAGCGTGGCTGTGGCACGCCGGGCTGCACGGGCGGTCCGGTTACCCGAACTGTGGACATCATGTCCGAATACTTTGTGCAGAACAGGGCTGTTCGGCGCTTCTTTCACGATCCCGGGCTGGCAGAGCAGCGGATGTTTGCCGCCCTGGAGCCGGAATTTGGACAGCGCCTGCGTCCTTGGTGGGGCATGGACGCGGTGGACGTGGCCATCGACTTCGAAGGCACCGGGAAGATGGGAGTCGGTGAGTGGTGGGCCGCCGATGTGAAAGATCACGCCAGCGCCACACTTCTCGGGCGCTCGTTTCGTTGGAACCCACGTGCTGCGTCGCAGCGGCGGATCCTCGTCATCGCGCAGCACCGCTTTGAACAGCCCGATTACGTGGATGACCTCACCACTTCGCTGCAAGGGCGCGTACAGGGCATCGAGATCATGAGTGAGAATGCGTTCGTCGCAGCCGCACTGGCGCATGACGGGCGGCGGCGATGAGCCGGGATATTGAAGGCTGGTTCGAAGCGCTGGAAAGCAAGGCGGCGTCGTCAGGCGTGGCCGAGGCCATCAAGCCCTTCTTGTCGGCCCGCGAGTTCTTCCGGGTCGAGCTCGGGCTGTTCTTCCTGTCCGAGTACGCGCCCGGCCAGCCCGCCACCCTGATGCGTAAGTTGCTTGACGGGTACGCCCTGCCGGGTGCCGGCACTGAGACCGTCGTGCGAAACGTGCGTCGCCGCATGGGGCCTACGGCGCGGGGCGGACAGTGGAGGCTGCGTCTCAACGACTACTGCAAAGTGCCTACTCACCTGCGCTTGTTTGAACTTGACGAGGGTGCCGGGACGCGCGTGGTTCACGGCAGCGTTCTTCGTCGCCGCGGAAGTTCCACGCTGCCGGAGCGGGAGCAGGTATACCGGGACGCGATGTCGGTGCCCGTGGCCTACAAGGTGGAAGCGGGTCATGATCCCGCGTCGCCGGGGATGCGGGTGCGGCTCAAGCGAGCGGACGGCAGCATCGTCCGGTTCCGGATTCCTGACTGGCTGGAGGAGGCCGCACCCGAGCGTCGCCTGGAACCGAAGACGCACAGAATCAGGCGTCCCTTCCCGCAGCTTACGGAGGACGACTTCCACCAGGCGGCCAAGGAGATGGATCAGCGTCTCCGTACAAGCGAGCGATATCGTACGGAGAACTTCACCGGCCGTGTAGAGAGGATGGTCTTTTCTCGCACGGACAGCGAAGCCGGATGCCTGACAAACGGCCTCGGTATCTTCACGATCGACGGACTGGCTCAGGTCGTGGGCCTGATGAACTCGGGGAAGACGACCTTCAACGACGTTCTGGTCAAGATCTGTACCGACCGCGGGCTCAGGGTCGGGTACCTGGTCTCCTCCGTCGGGAACGCACTGGAGAAGGTCCGGTTCTTCCGGAGTCTGGGCATCGACGCAGTTCCGTTGATCGGCCACAGGAACCGTCCCGCGCACGTGGCACGTTACTGGGACGACCTTCTCTACGTACCGGACAACGGTCAAGCACCGCCGCTCCCGGACGGCAACGACGAGGTAGCTGCCTTCGCTACCGACATCTGCCTGCTGGACAGTCTCCTGGAACCTTCCGGTCCCGTTGCCGCGCCGCTCTCGATGGATGAGCGCCCCTGCCGGGACAAGCTCCGCGTCGACACCTCGGGCAAGCGAGCACCGATTGTCGACTGTCCGCTTCTCGCGGTGTGCCCGGCACAGGCAGCTGTACGCCGAATCCCGACGGCACAGGTCTGGGTGGCGACGCCGGCCGCTCTCCTCGCCAGCAGGGCGGAGCCCGCCTCGTACAAGACGCAGTGGGTGATTCCTGCCCAGCACGAACTCGACCTCCTCGTGGCCGACGAGGCCGACCAGGTGATGACGCAGTTCGACAAGGCGTTTATGCACCACGAACCGCTGACAAGTCCTGACGGCTGGAGCAGCCGCATTGCGCTGGCCTGGCATGAGGGGTTGGCGCGCACGTGGTACCGGCCGATGGCGGACCGGCAGGGACGGCGTTACCAGCAGTACGCGACATATCACGCGGAAGCTCTGGCCGGGTTGCTGCCGCTGCTCATGAGGCCGTCGGCCGAGGGGCAGGAGGAGGCCAGGGGCTCGGGCAGTGAGCTCTTGGAAGAGGTGACGGCTGACGGGCCATTCAGCGGGCACACCCTGCTCATGCAGCTGGCACGGGCCTTGCACGGCATCACCAGCCGCGTCGAAGAGCAGCAGCAGTCGCACCTGTGGGAGCGAGCCGAGGAGTATTTCCACACTCACTTCGCCCGGCTTGTCGAAGACCCATTCGGTTCCCCTCCCGCCGGCCTGAAGCCGCTGCTCGACACGATGACCTCTGGCTACGACACCGAGATGAGCGCCGAGGAAGTAGCCCAGGACTGGCTCACGCACCACATCCCAGAGGACATGCCCGACCCCGGCGATCGCTTGGCCGAGCTCGCGCGAGTCCTCGTCGCGGGCTGCTGGAGTGCCCGCGTCACGACCACCGTGTTCGAGCTTTCCCACATGCAGGAATCGCTCCGCGCGCTTATGGCAGTGGAGGACACGAACAACCTGCTCGCTCACCAGCCAAGGCCAGAACTGCTCGCGGTTGTGCCCGAACAGCCCATGGGCAACATGATGGCCCTCCAGTGGACCCCCAGCCCAAAGGAGGGCAGAGGGTCACTGGACTTGCTGTGGCTTCGCGGGGTCGGACGGTGGCTGCTCTATCACCTGCACGACCTGCTTGCCTGTGAGGGGGTCGAGGGCCCGCACGTGCTGCTGTCCTCGGCGACCAGCTACAACCCGCTCTCCGCCCGCTACCACATCGACGTGCTCCCCACACTGATCCTGCACGAGCCTCCCGACTGTGCCGCTGCCATCCGGGAAAGCAGGTTCTACACCCGCCCACGGCGGCGCCCAGGGCACGAACGCGGCATCTACGTGTCAGGAGCCGGAGGCCGCGGCGCCCGCCAAGCCGCCGTGCGGGCGATGACGGACGCCGTCTGCACCCCCGACCCCGGAGCGGCCCTGTCTCTCCTGGAACAGGTACTCCAAGGATGCGATCCTGAGCGCCGAAGGGCTCTGTTCGTGGTACTCAGCACCGAGGACGCAGCCACCAGCGCCCATTACATGAACACCCGGACAGCCGTGCGTGCCGTGCACGTCGTACCCGACCGCCGGGCTCCCGGGCTCTACGGTCTCAACCATCGCCGCATCTCTGCCTTCCCCAGGACCGATGCCCAGGTCATGGCGGCTGCCGAAGGCTCTGCCGGCCGCGGCCACAACATGCTCAACGACAGCGGGGTCGCCGCCATCCAGGCCATCTTCTATCTGGCACGCCTCCACCCCCCGCCCACCGACCTCTCCTTTCCTCTCGCAATTCTCAACGCCCAGGCCATACAGCGCCTTCTGAAGCCAGTTCTGTGCGACACCCCCGGCACCGACGCGGCGGACGAGATGAGGAAGCTGGCATACGGCGCCCGTGCCACCTGGGGCACGATGATGGGCCGCCCCCTCAACTTCCGGGCGATGAAGGACGACTACCTACGCCACGCCTTCATTGCAGACCAGTCAGCTTCCCTCTACCAGACAACCGGTAGGGGGCTGCGCGGCAATGTGCCCGTCCAGGTCTACCTCCTCGACGCGGCATTCGCCCCGCGCGCGGCAGACCCTCGCGACACCGCCCCGGACACCGAGCGAACCAGCGTGCTCATCGCCTGCCGAGAACTCACACGCCGAATGCTCACCGATCCAGGGCCGACAGCCGACTCCCACGTGCGCCTCAACCATCAGATCTACACCGCCACGTGGGGTCTGCTGGGACACCTCCTCGACACCATCGACTGGGGATAACAGACATGACCGAAGCCGACAGCACGGCAACGGATTCCGGCACGAAGAAGCCGCCGCCGCGCTACGACCACATCATCACGCCCGGCTTCGTGGCACGCCGCGGAGCCACACTGCCCATCACCGTACACACGGCGAAATTCCCACCGTCGCTCCTGGCACGGCTTGAACGCGCCTGGAACAGCAACCCGAAAGCGCGCTCCCCGTACCTGCCGACCTACGCCTTGCGCGAGCTGATCGAGCAGGTGGAACCCGCCGTCCTCGCGGTCGAAGGCCGGCTGGGAGACGGTCCTTGGCTCCACGCCATGCGAATGCCCCATAACGAGCTTCCGCTGCAACTAGCTCTCGAATTCTGGATCACTACACACGTCGCGCCCCATCAGAACGACGTCGACTGGCCCACCATGGTGAAACGCGCCCTGCCACTGGAATGGGCGCAGGCAGAGGTCGACCTTCTGGCCCACGGCAACGCCGCAAACGGAACAGCAAGCCCGCACAGCAGCACCTTCTCCCTGCTTGCCACCTACATTGCCGGATGCTGGGTGGACGAAAAGCTATCCCTGCCAGGGCACACCGCGAAAGGCTTCTCGGTTCTTGGTCAACTGACCGACCGCGGTGAGCGCAGCATCTACAGCTGGCCACCCCGAGAACTTGACGATGACGGGGCCTACGGCCTCTGGACCCACCGGACAGCACTGCGTGTGGTCTCCATGCCCCACGACGGTCGACTCATCCTCCGAGCCGTTCCCCACATCGCCCGCTTCGGCGGTACGCAGCCTGCGTACATCCCACGCCGCGGCGACACCCCAGCCACGGCCACCATCCTGCTCTACCTGGCCAAGGGCGCACTGCGTGACGTCGAGCGCCCCATGCTCCTCCGCGCACCGGTCACAGTCAGCGGCAAGAAGGAGGACATGCGGTGGCAGTGGCAGCCTGGCATCGCGCGCATCCTGCCCTCCCTCCCAGCCAGCAACCGCTACCCCAACCCCGAGGACGTCCGAACCGACCCCCGCCGCGCCGCCGGCGTCAACCGCAGCGCCGAAGAGGACAAGGAACCCACCGCGCTGCTGCTGCACGCCACCGGCTACACCTACCTCACTCGGACCGATCTCGCTGACGTCCAACCGGAATTCAGCACCCACGGCCACCCTGCGGAAAGCGGCCTGCAGCCCATCGACCACCTCACCCTCTTCGAGCACCTGAAGGAACCGCTCGCAAAGCTCAACTTCGACCCGCTCCCCGCCTTGGACAGGACACCCCAACGCCGAGCCCCTCGGCTCGCCCCTGCACGCGAGGACGCCCACTACCACTTCGAACTCTGGCACTGCGCACCGAGGACCTATCAAGCAGTCCATCTGGCCCTCACCAAGCTGCTTAACTACCAACACCTCGGTGAACGCAGCACAGAACCTGGCGTTCACGACTATGCCGGGCCCACCAAGATCACACTGGTCCTACGCAATCCCGGGACCCTCGTTTCCGGCCTGCCCAAGCCACCGCCACACGCGGACCCAGAATCCCGCAAGGCTCACCGAAAGCAGGAGCGGGAGCAGCGAGCTGAAGCACTGCGCAAGGAATTCCCCGAAGCCGACCACATGATCGGCTGCCTCGTGGAGATCGACAAACCAGTCAACTTCGCCATGGCCGGAGAGGACGACCCCAAGCGGTTCCTGAAGGACACCCTGCCGGAGCTGAACCGGCACGTGCAATGCCTGCACCCGGTCACAGCGGCTCCCAAGCCCGACGCCAAGAAGGCGGGGCTGAAGCCCTTCGAGGACAGCGACATCCGCTGCGAGGACGTGCAGCGTGCCGCTTCCTCGGTGAAGGACCTCCTGCGCTCGCTCGGCCATCTGCCCCGCCTGCCGGCACCCCGCAGCGTCAAGGGCCGCTTCGAACTGGCCACCCTGCACGTCGCTCAGGCCGGCTCATGGATCGTCCCATTCGTCCTGCGCATGGATACCGACGGCAACACCACAGCCCAACTCGTGGCGAGTCCTGGCCATCCGCACGAAGCGCCCATTCCCATCGAACACCTGCCCCGAGCTCTAACCTCCGGACGAGGGCGAATGCGGCGGCGTGACAGGGCGCAGCTGAACGACTTCATCACCCAGGCACTCGCAATCGACTCCCGCACAGAGCGACTCTTCCTCGCCCGAGCGCAGACCCTGCGCAACAAGGATGTGTGGTCCTGGCTGCAGAATCCCCACATCACGCCGGACTCGCTCCGGCTCCCTGGCGAAGACTGCGCCCACCCCAACCGCGCCGAAGGCCGGCGCCCGGAGGACCTGCCCGGCCTGCGCATCGTTCGCGTCAACGAGGAGTCCTACGAGATCCCGCTGGCATTCGGCGCCAACCTCAACGACGAGACCGATGCCCCCGCCACCGACGGCTCACCCGACGAGACCAGCGACGAAGAAGCGCACGCAGAGCCGGCATCCGGTGCAACCGAGCTGCCATACGAGGAGTGGGGCAGGTACTCCGGCGTCGTCCCGTGGAACGACCACGTCTTCCTGGCGATCAACCCAAGGCCGGATACGCATCAGCTGCCCAAGACCGTCTCCAAATATGCGGCAGACGAGCAGAACGCCACCCGCCACGGAGCCAACCCCACGTCCCTCGAGATCCATGTCTCCTTCAAGCAACCCCGCGACCACGCCTCCGACCTGGCCGCGTACGTAAACAACCTGCGCAGGTGCCACCTCCACACGGAAACCGCGACGCGCATGCCCCTGCTCCTGCACCTCGCCAAGCTCATGGAGGAGTACATCAACTGAAGCCAGAAGAACGCACACCCGAAGCCCCTAAGTACGGACTGGCACGCGGGCCCAGGCCCGGAGATCCATTCAGCAGCGGTGAGTATGGCGGCGGGTCCCCGGCGCACCTGCCCACGCGCGCCAAAGCACTGCGCGCCACGAAGGGGCACCGGCGCGCAACAGCGACTACGTGCTGGTGACCAGCTGCCCAGTCACGGAACCCTGGTGTAGGGGCCGGGGATTACACCTGCGCGCCTCCGAGGGAAGCGGCAACATAGCGGATGATCGCCGGTTAGCCAAACCGGCGGTCCCGCGCATCATTGCTAGTCCACCGCCACCACCTGCCCCTACGTCGAAAGGCGCCACCCGACGACCAAGCGCGACACGCTCATGGCCACGGTGCCGTCAAGCGATCACGCCGCCGCGTAGCTCGCCCGGAACAGATCCTGCGCACGCTCCACGTCCCTCGGCGTACGGAGCTGCACCTCCAGATCACCCGTCCCGTGGTGGCCGAGCCCGGACACGTCCCGGGTGTAGCCGGGAACGAGGTCGACGTGCTTCGGGTCGACCTTCAGGTAGACCAGCAGCTTGCTCCTCTGAGGCGGACAGACGCATGCGAAGTTCCGCAGACGCTGATACGCCCGGTACTGCTTGCGCTCGACGCGGTTGACGCCGTCCCCGAGGCCAAGCAGCACCTCATCAACCGCCTCCGCCAGCTCCGCCAGCGCCCCGCCCTGCTCTCGCGCGGGCGGCAGCCCGGCCGCGCTCCGGCGAACCCGCCGCGCGGCCGGCGTCCGCCCGGTGACGGAAGCCACGGTCTCAAGTCCAATCAGGTCCTTGCCGAAGAACCGGTAGCGGACCAGGTCGATGCTGCGCCTGTGCTCGCGTACGGCGTGCCCGTCGTAGCGAGTGAAATCGCCGGCGACACAGATCAGCCGAGGTGCGCTCCACAGCACCTGGGACGCGGCCGAGACCCCGAGCCGGTCGCGGACCAGGTTCCGGAAGGCGTCCTTGTGCGCCATCAGCCACGCCATGTAATACAGGCCCTGATTGATCACGCCGGCCGCGGTGCCGCGCTTGAACTCCACGACCACCGGCGCCCCGTTCTCATCGAGCCCCAGCGAATCGATCCGGCCGCCGTCAGCACAGTCGATGACGTACTCGCTCGCCAGGAACCGCACCCCCAGCATCGTCTCCATGTGCGCCTCGACGAGGCCCTGCACATCCGCCTCGACCTCGGCAAGACGCGGCGCGACCTCCGTAACGCCGCCGTTCGTCGTGTGGAACAGCTTCAGGCCCGACACCTTCCCCTCCTCGGCTCGAAGATCGAGAACGCAGGAGAGGGGTAGATCTATTTCCGCGCGGGCGCACCGAACAGGTGAGGAGATGTGAGACGGTGACCACCTGGCACAGTCGGGAACCCCTGCATCCCATCCGTCCCAGAGGTGCCCTCGTCCCACATACGTCCCACAAAACCCCTGACAGCGTGTCAGTGAGGAAGAAAGTGGCAGGTCAAAGCACCTGCCGACGAGATGCGCCAGGCGCCTTCTAAGCGCTTGGCCGCAGGTTCGAGTCCTGCCGGGGGCGCAAGTCTCCGCCCTCCCTTTGGGAGGGCATTTTTGCTGTTCAGAGCGCGTTTCACTCGCCACGACGACGCCCTGACCCCCTCCCCCGATGATCACGGGGAGGGTCCGGGGTTGTCCGGCTGTCACCGGGGTCTCGCGGGCCGCCCTGTCGAATGCGTGTCGAAGTTTTTGGCCGGAACAGCCAGCCGGCGTCCCGCAGCTCGGGAGATCGCTCGCAGCTTCGAGCCGCCTCTTGAGATCAGGAAGCCGCCCTCGACACATCGGGCGTAGGTGGCCAGCAGCACGGGGGGACGCCCTTTGCCAGCCCGGTCGCCACCTGGGCGGGCGGTATCCCGTCGTTGAGCCACTTCGTCACAGGGCTCCGTCAGGCACGTGTGCCGGTTGTCGTACACACTCTCACCCCTGGGCGACTCGAAGACGCGAGCAGGCAGCACCGCCTTGCGGACGCCTCCACCAGGCCCGGCGGATCACGAAGCCCGCCAGAACGCCGTCCGCCTCCCCCCGGAAGAGGCGCATGTCCGAGGTCTTCGCAGTCAGGCTCTTCCCGTTGGGTCCGTTGGCTTTCACATTACGGACGGGGGCGTCGGTCGTGCGCCGGATGACCCGGACCTGGCCGTCCAGCTCGACGGTGATCGCCGAGTCCGAGACATGCGCGGTCACGGCCTGCCTGGAACGGCCCAGCTGGGCAGCGACCTCAGTCACCGTCGCACCAGCCAGCACCGCAAGCACAGCCCGGTATCTCTGCTCGACAACCGACAACTCCACCAGCGCCAATCCCGGCCTCCTGCCACACGCCACACGCCACCACGACGTGCACAGAAAAGCCGATCACGGCCACTGTCAACCATCAGCTGGGACCGAAGTGTCAAGCATCTCCCGGGACCGGACAGATCAAGAGCCGCACATCATGATTCAAACTTTCTCTACTGGTTCAAGCCCCGGCTGCGCTCCGCTCCGCCGCGCCGACCCAGGCAGAGCCGAGCAGGCGCGGCCCATGGCGTCCAGGTCGTTCGTACAGTGGCGCGCTCCACTTGGACGTCATGGACCACGCCCGCTCCACGGCGTGTGGGTCGACGGCGGACGGGATGGGAGCTGAGGTGGGTGGGGTGAATGGTCTTGTAACTCAGCCCGTGTCGATCACGGGTTATTCACTCGCTGAGAAGCCAGGTCTAAGCGGCGCAACAACAAACTCCCGAAAGCGATCGCTTCATAGGCTTCGGCTTCCTCTTCCTTAGGCGGATTGCCATGAGCGCGGGGATTTCGCAGGCCAGCCATAGCCCCCATGTACAAGAACTTGAACCCTGCCTGCTCGCTCTGCCCGGACATGCCATGAGACTTCCGAACGTCCAAACCTGAATCCGAGAACGCTTTGGCCATCAGCGATTGACCCGAATCGGAGAGCTCCCCAGTCACCTTTTGAACCCGGAACTCAATGTGACGAAAAACCGCAAGAACAGCTTGCGTTAAATGACCGTCAGCCCAGAGTTCGCCCGCCGTAGAAATAACTTCCGGATGCATTTCATCGAGCGTGCGACCCAAGCGCAAGGTGTCAGACTTAAGGATGAAGTCCTCGCGCTTTCGCCAATAGTCGGCAATGTTGAAAATCCCGGCAAAGAAGCGAACCCGACTGTCCACGGACAGTGAAGCAGGTACATACTGATCCCAACCGCCGCTCCGAGCGGCGCCAACGCACCAGGGCTCGAGTTCCATGACCCCCATCAGGAAATCGATTGGATTGCGGAAGCTGAGCCCCTCAAGCGCAGAATTGATACGCGCAGCCTTAGTGGGCGTGATACTAACTCGCCCCAACACCCATCGACTCTCCTCCCGTTCCTTCTCCGCGGCCTCCGCAAGAATCTCGAAAAATAGACGCAAGATCACATCGGCTCCCGCGCAGTTAGCAACTCCTGCGAACGTCAAATGTACTTCACCTAAGGAGTCGCGAATGTTGATGCTCTCTGCGGTTTCCCTGATGAGCCCAGGGGGCAATTCAAGGACGGCGGTAGGCAGTGACGTGTTGGACCTCTGAAGTAGCCGGTTCAGCTTTTTGGGGCTCAGCCAGCGACCGTCTCTCTTGTGAGCCGTGAACGCAGTTTGAAGGAGTAGTCTTCCAGAATCTCCGGCAGGCCGAGGGAATCCTTCAGGTAGCTCGATCGAGATAGACATATTCTCCAAAGTCTCCCTCTTACCCACTCTTGCGATGGCTTGATCTGGTAGAAGTGACCGTCTATCGATACCCGGGGCATAGACCCCCTCATACACTGTGGCCACGTGTGCACGCAGGAGATCCGCAAGGATAGGGGCGGAGCAGGGGCCACTGGGTGACTATCGGGGCGCCGACGGTGCGAGCTGGGCCGTCTCTGGGCCGTCCGAGGGCGCTCGGCGGTGACCCGCAGCGACCACCAGTGACAGTTGTCCAGGGCAACAGCCGCAGGTCACCCAAGTCGATCTGCGACACTGGTACGGCCATGCCTAAAGAGCTCGTAACACGATCTTGTTGAGGTCCGCGGTGTGACTGAGCCCTTCAGTTGCCGCTCGGTCAGTTCAGGTGGCACTTTGGGCGCTGGTCTCGCACGGGATGCCGGGCCACAGGGGATGGTCTCCTGAAGGGCGGATCACGTGAGTGCAAGCGAGGGACGGGAGCACTGGGAGTTGTTGCCCGGAGCCGGGGTGGGGCCGCTGCGGTTCGGGATGGGCCCGGTCGAGGTTGCCGACGCGCTTCGAGTCTCTGACCCGCAGAAACTGGTGGGCGGTCTCTACGGGCAGGAAAATTTCGCCGATGGGGTGAAGGTGTTCTACGACGCAGGCAAGTTGGCGTGCGTTGTTCTGGACGCGGTCACGGGTCCGCAGGTCTTGCTGGCGGGCTTTGCACTGGCCGGCGGCGATCCCGAGCAGGCGCACCAGTTCCTTCTTGACTACGCCGCCGAGCACGGGAGTTGTCTGTTGTACACCCTCGATGGCTCCCTCGCCCTGACCGATCTGGGGGTTCTTCTGCGCTCACAGGAGGTCGGTGGCGTGGGGATGTCGCGGCCGGTCTTCGTGAAGGAGGACTGGTTGGAGTCGGAGTACTACCGCGATCGCCTTCCTTTGGAAGGCGTCCCGGCCACCGCCGAATCGCCCTGGCCGTCCTAGAGACGCGTGCCGCTGCCGCAGCGGGACGGGCGTGACCGGTGTGGCGATTCGGCCGTTTGAGAGGGCGTGAGTGTTCGACCGTGGATTGTGGACGATGACCTCTGGGTGTTGATCGAGCCGTTACTGCCGCCATGGCCACAGAAGGCACCCGGTCCAAAGCCGGTGGATGACCGGTTGTGCCTGCAGGGCATCCTGTATGTGCTTTACAACGACGTCAGCTGGCAACTGCTGCCGCTGGAGCTGGGGTTCGGATCCGGACAGACCTGCTGGTGCCGACTGGGCCGGTGGCAAGAGGCCGGCGTCTTCGACAAGCTGCACCACATCCTGCTCGCCGAGTTGCATGCGGCCGCCGCCCTGGACTGGACGCGGGCCTGCGTGGACGCCTCCCACATTCGCGCGAAAAAAGGGGCGAGGCCACCGGCCCGTCTCCGGTCGACCGCGGGAAGACGGGCAGTAAACACCACCTGATCTGCGACGGGAAGGGTACGCCATTCAAGGTCATCACCACTGCGGCCAATGTCAACGACGTCACCCAGGCCCTCGCCCTGGTCGACGGCATTCCGCCCGTCGCTGGGAAGCCGGGCCGTCCGCGCAGACGACCCGACGCACTTCTGGGTGACAAGGGCTACGACAGTAACCCCAACCGGGGTGAGCTGCGCAGACGTCGCATCCGGCCGGTGATCTCCCGCAAGGGTGCCCCGAACATCAAGGGCCTCGGCAAGCTCCGCTACGTCGTCGAGCAGACTTTCTCTCTCCTGCATCACTTCAAGCGCCTGGCCGTCCGCTGGGACAGACGCCTCGACCTGCACGATGCCTTCGTCTCCCTGGCCTGCGGTCTCATCTGCTGGAGACGCCTCAAGAAAGCCCGCTCATGATCGTGTTACGAGCTCTAAGCCCGGAGAAATGAGCTGGCGCGGGTCTCGCGCAGCGCGAGCAACTACCTGACACGTTGTCCCTCAATTGCCTCAAGTCACTCTCTTGGACAGGGACTTGCTGGCAGAGTAGGCAGCGGGGGAGCTAAGGCGGCCAGCCCCCGCCAGCACTAGCATCGATTAACGGGTTACCCATACTGGAGCAGTCCATGAAAAGGGCATTCGTTGGACTTTCAACGCCACTATGCTACGACTACGGGAACCCAATCAAACCATACAGTGAGAATGAAGCTGATATCCCCAACCCAATTCTTGAAAACACGATGGGTCTACTTCTCTGCTATGACGAAATTTGGTTTCTTTCGCGTGAAGCTTGCCCGCTAGCCCTGCATGACATTGAGTATGTGAAATTCGTTTCGGATGATCCAGAATTACTAAGTCGAGCGCAGACTGCACACTCCCAGTACTACGAACTCTACAGGGAGTGGTTCCGGAGCCCAGAATACTGGCTCCGCTTCAATGTGCCCGAAATTGATATCAGAAGTCAGGACGAACCCGACGTCTACGTATCTACGGTCGAATCCCTTCGGAAGTCAGTTAAATTCAACCTGATGCCAGACAATCATGGCCGCGACGTCCTGGGCATGGGGATGGGAAATGCCGACGAGTGCAACCTAATCATAGACATTGGGGTTGCAGCAGCTCTAGATATGCAGTTGGAGGTAATAATGAACTCCTTCACTGCAGCGCATTCAATCTCAGACATCCCGTCAGCCCTGAACAGGGGAACGCTCGAACAATGGAGAATTGAGGCAGCCGAGCATATCACCACCGTAAAGACGATTGACTTCCTTGGTCCAAAGGGTGCCTATCATGAAAGCATTGAGTCACTGCGCTCCCATCCCAGAGTTGCTGAATTTCGACAGTATCTAAGCCTGCTGGAACGCCCGGCGAGTGACGTGGCTGCCCTTGCTGAAGAGGTTGAGGAACTGGCACTCAAGCATGCCCGTGACAGCCTCGAAAAATATCTCAGCGGTACGGGCAAAATTCACACCGTTGGTGCTGCAGCGATCGGGACTGCCGGGAATTTGATCCATCCCGGCTTGGGAAGCGCTTTGGGTGGGGCCCTCAGTGCAATTCAATGGATCAAGGATAGGAAAGCTCGAAATCAAATGGCGTGGTCCCTCTTTGTGGTCGATGCCCGTACTCGCGGGGGACCACGACACTGACTGGGTTCGGTGCGGTCCGAACGATCGCCTGATCCTCTCCAACACCTGAGACGGCAGTCGGTCAATCAAGGACTATAATGGATGCGGCTATAGCGACTAGCACCGTGGTTCCCGCATACCCCGCGAGTCTGGTGCCGGTGGCAAGATGGTGACAGTAAGCGGCGAGCGCCGCCAACTCTATCAATGCCACCAACAGTAGAAGAGCTCCGTTCAGGCGGCCGGCATAGGTGAGGGCCCCATTGACGTCCTCGGAGCCGAGCCATATGAATTCAGCGGCCGTGAAGAACAGGGTCGCTGTGAGAACCGCGGTCAGTACCCTTCTCAGCGTCATGTCTTCCATGAGAGCCGCCGTCGGGTGGCGCACGCTCCTTCTGCTCGCCCATCGGAGGGCCCGAGGTGATGGACAGCGTGGCGGCCGGGGCTCACTGCGAGGTGGCGGGATCGGTTGTGGACGGTCTGGCGCGGACGACGGCTTGGTCTCCCCGTGGACCGAAGAGGTGCAGGATCTCCACGGCGCTCGTGTCCGCGGGGCCGAACCAGTGGGGCTCGGCGGTGTCGAACTCGGCCACTTCGCCGGGCCGCAGCGTGAAGTCCTGCGCCCCGAGGATGAGGCGTAGGCGACCGGCGAGGACGTAGAGCCATTCGTAGCCCTCGTGGGTGACCAGTTCCGGCCGGCGGGGTGACAGGACCTGCTTGAAGACCTGTACTCGGCCCGGGTACTGCGTCAGGGGCACGAGGACGCTCCCGCCCTTTTTGCGCAGGGGCTGCAGGTGCACCCGGGGGTCACCGCTGGCCGGCGCCGCCACCAGTTGGTCGAGTGCGACGCGGTGCGCCCGTGCCAGCGGGATGAGCAGGTCAAGAGTCGGGCGCCGATGGCCCGACTCCACCCGGGACAGTGTGCTGACCGAGATCCCGGTCGTGGCCGCGAGGGCCTCGAGCGTGAGTCCGCGTTCGCGGCGCAGCCTGCGCAGCCGGGGCCCGATGCCGTCGAGGATCTGCTCCAGCTCCGCGTCCATGGATCCTGTGTCCATGGGTCCTGTGGTCATGGATCCTGTGTCCATGGGTCCTGTGGTCATGGATCCAGTTTTGCAGTGTTCGCAAAATCGGTGGGTTGCGGCCGTCGTCCGGGCCGAGTCTTGCCGGGCATTGTTCCCGGACCTCAGAGGCAGACCGTGACCGCGACGACGACACACCCCGTTCAACCCGTGCTGAGTGCGCGCAGACGCTGGACGGTACTGGCCGTCTGCTGCCTGAGCATGTTCCTGGTGGGCCTGGACACCACCATCGTCAATGTGGGTCTCCCGGCCATCGGGCGCGGCCTGGACGTCGACACGCGCGGTCTCGAATGGATCGTGGACGCCTACACCCTCGTCCTGGCCAGTCTCCTGATCTCCTCCGGCGCACTGGCGGATCGCTTCGGACGCCGCCGGGTGTTCCAGTGCGGGCTGGCCGTGTTCGGCGCGGCCTCACTGCTCTGCGCGCTCGCCCCGTCGGCGGGCGTACTCGTCGCGGCCCGCGCCCTGCAGGGCGTCGGCGCCTCGATGCTCAGCCCCGTGGCACTCGCGATCGTGGTGAACGCGATGCCTGACCCGAAGGAGCGGGCGCAGGCGATCGGCATCTGGGCGTCGGTGTTCGGACTGAGCATGGCCGCCGGACCCGTCACGGGCGGCGCGCTGCTGGCGGGGCTCGACTGGCGGGCCCTGTTCTGGATCAACGCACCCGTCATTGCGGCCGCTCTGCTGCTCAGCGCGGTGTTCGTGCCGGAGTCCCGCGCCCAGCGGGCCCGGCCGCTCGACCTGCCCGGCCAGGTCCTGCTGACCATGGTCCTCGCAGTCGTGGTCGGCGTCCTGATCGAAGGGCCGCGCATCGGGTGGACGTCGCCTGCGGCGCTGGCGGGATACGCAGGGGCTGCCGTGACGGCAGTCGGATTCGTGTGGGCGGAGTCCCGTCGACCTGAGCCGCTGATGGATCTACGGCTCTTCGCGCGCCCGGCGTTCAGCGGCGCCGTCGTGGGCGCGCTGGCGGTCTTCGTCGCCCTGAACATGACACTGCTGTTGAACACCCTCTACCTGCAGCACACCCGGGAATGGACGCCGCTGGCCGCCGGCGTCGCGACCTTGCCCCTGGCCGTCGGAGCGACCGTCTGCGCCCCCTGGTCCGGCCGCATGGTCGGCCGCACGGGACCGCGGCTGCCGCTGCTCCTCGCCGGCGGTTTCATCACGGTCGGCGGGCTCTGCATGGTCCGGCTCACCCCGCACACGAGCGTGCTCCTGCTTCTGGCCGCGTACTCGCTCATCGGCGTCGGGTTCGGCTTCGCCAACGCCCCGCTCACCAACACCGCGGTCAATGGACTGCCACTCGCCCGTGCCGGGGTGGCCGGGGCGATCACCTCCACCGCACGGCAACTCGGCTCCGCCCTCGGCATCGCCCTCGCCGGCGGGCTGGTCGCGGCCACCAGCCCGACGGGGCTCGCACACGCGTCCCGCCCGGGCTGGATCCTGGTCGCCGCCTGTGGCGTACTGCTCTTCCTCGTCGCCCACGCAGCACGGCCGAAGGAGGCCGCCATGGGCCCCGCCTCCTCACTCACGCCCCCTTCTCATGCGCCCTCACGGTCACCGGTCGGGGGCGACCGTCCGAAGGGAAGTCGCATGCCGTGAAGGGTTGTTAGCGCACACATTTGACGTGGGTCGAGACACGTCGATCCCCCATGAGTTCGAAGACTCTTCCACCGGTGCGGTCACGGAACCCGGGGCGGCCCGCTCAAGAATCCGCCCTCGGCGGACGGCCCCGGCACCCTCCGCGCCGCACGCCTCGGAGGAAAAAGCAGACCGTTTGTTTCCACAGTCTTGACTGTCGCGCAGTGTTGACCATCCCCAGAGCCCAGCGTACAAAAGGCAGGGCCGGAAGAACGGAAGATCATCTTCAACCGCGTCAGATCGACGTATGCACTGCGTTCCATCTCAGGACCGGTCACCGCTGCGCGGTGACGCACTCGCGCTCGGCTGCCGCGCTCGAACAGGGCGCCCGCCGACCGCCCGTACCCGTTTCCCTGCAGCTCCGGATCAGTGGCGTCACCCAAGCGCCCACGCATGTGAGCGTTAACAAATTTCTGCTGAGCGATGCCGAGTCAGTGCCGAGAGCCGAGCGCCGACTCCGGCTCCGAATCCAACTCCGGCTCCGGCTCCGGCTCCGGCTCCGGCTAGGTCGCCGTCTCTTGGCAGCAATTGCCCGTGTCCGCGCATCGCCGCGCACGGTGCATCACCATGCACCACAGCACCTCAGCACCGCCGCACCGCCGCACCGCCGCACCGCCGCACCGCACATCACTTGTCCAGCCTCCCCGCGCACACGGCGCCGGGCTTGAGAAGAACGCATGACGGAAGAGGTTCACAGTGATACGTAGACACCTGAGAGGGCTCCTGCTGTCAGTGGGATCGGTCCTCGCGCTTCTCGCCGGCATCCTGGGCGGGGTGGTGAGCACCGCAGGCACGGCCCAGGCAGCGTCGTCCCTGCCCTGCGACATCTACGCCGCCGCCGGGACGCCGTGCGCGGCAGCGCACAGCACGACACGGGCGCTCTACGCCTCCTACAGTGGCGCTCTTTACCAGGTCAAGCGCGCCTCGGACTCGGCCACCACCAACATCGGCCTCCTCAGCACCGGCGGCTACGCCAACGCCGCGGCCCAGGACTCCTTCTGCTCCGGCACGACCTGCATCATCACCAAGATCTACGACCAGAGCCCGAACCACAACGACCTGACCATCGAAGGGCCGGGCGGCAACGGCGGCCAGGACGTCGGCGCGATCGCGAACGCCCTGCCGGTCACGGTCGGCGGCCACGCGGCGTACGGCATCTTCGTCTCCGCGGGCGTCGGCTACCGCGACAACGCCACCACGGGCATCGCCACCGGCAGCTCCCCCGAGGGCGCGTACATGGTGACCAGCGGCCACCACGTCAACAACCGCTGCTGCTTCGACTACGGCAACGCCGAGACGTCCGGCAACGACACCGGCAACGGTCACATGGACGCGATCAACTTCGGTACGGAGTGCTGGTTCTCGTGTTCCGGCGCCGGATCCGGCCCCTGGGTCGAGGCGGACCTGGAGAACGGGCTGTTCTTCGGAGGGAACGGCGCCAACTCGAACAACACCGGCATCTCCAGCGAGTACGTCACCGCAATGGAGAAGAACAACGGCACGACCACCTACGCGATCAAGGGCGGCAACGCCCAGTCGGGTTCGCTGACCACCTGGTACAACGGGGCGCTGCCCAACCTCGGCGGATACACCCCGATGCACTTGGAGGACGCCATCGTCCTCGGCACCGGCGGTGACAACAGCAACGGGTCGGACGGTTCCTTCTTCGAAGGCGTCATGACCTCCGGCTACCCGACCGACGCCGCCGACAACGCCGTACAGGCCAACGTCACCTCCGTCGGCTACACCACCCCGACCGTGACCTTCCCTGTCGCCGGCACCGCCTACCGCCTGACCAACACCAACTCCGGCAAGGTCCTGGACGCGGTCAACTGCGGTACGGCCAACGGGACTTCGATCGACATCTGGGCCTCGCTCGGCAACACCTGCCAGCAGTGGAAGTTCGCCGGCGCGGGCAACGGCCACTACACCATCACCAACGTCAACAGCGGCACGGTCCTGGACGACAAGAACTGCGGGCAGAGCAACGGCACGGCCGTCCAGCTGTGGGCCTCGCTCGGCAACCGCTGCCAGCAGTGGGACGTCACCAAGGTCGGCAGCCACTACACCATCACCAACGTCAACACCGGCATGACGCTGGACGTCGCGAACTGCGGCACCGCCAACGGGACCGCGGCCCGCCAGTGGCAGCAGCTCGACAACACCTGCCAGCAGTGGGACATCGCGCCCTGACCTGAGCGATGTGTCAACGGCGGTCTGCCGACCCTCGTGTCGGCAGACCGCCCGCTTTTGCCTGCCGGCCGGGTCGGCTTCAGTCCCGGTGAGCGACTCGACCGAGATCGTCCCCCTCCTGCCTCGCCTGTCCCACCTGCCTCTCCTGTTCCCATCCTGCCTCGCCTGTCCCACCTGCCTCTCCTGTCCTGTTCCCATCTACCTCGCCTGTCCCACCTGCTTCGCTTGCCTCGCCTATCCCACCGCTCCCACCTGCACGACCCGCATGATCGTGAAGTGGACGGTCGGCTGCCCGTCCGTGAGGCGGACGCGGGCCGTGCCGGTGAGGTGGAGCGTCGTACCGCTGCGCTCGTCGAGGAACAGAACTCCGGCGCGCGGGTTGAGAACGAGGTTGCCGAGTGTCATGAACATCGAGTTTCCGGGATATTCCGCCCAGGTCAGCTCGGTCGGCGACACGACCTCGACGAAGCCGGGCTCCCCGCCCCGATGACTGGCGTCGGCGGCGCCCGTGTCCGAGGCCGTGGCGATGAAGAAGGTGTCCGCTTCCGTGATCCAGGCCCGCTGGGCCGGGGTGAGCGACTCGCCGAAGGCGGTCGGTCCGGAGGCGAGGGGAGGACGGGCCGCGCCGCTGCGGTGACGCAGCCGCCCGGGGCAGTTGGTGAAGACCTGGGCCGTGTCGATCGCGAGCCCTCGCCGGGTGGGACGGGCCAGCCCGTTGACCCTGAGCCTCAGTCGCCTGCGCGTGTCGGGAAAGAGCACACCGATCTCGAACGGCCTGCCCTCCAGCGAACCGCCCTGAGACCGACCCCCCTCGACCCCACCGCCCTCGAACGGACCGTCCCCCAGCGAACCGCCCTCAGCCCGCCCACCCTCGGCCCCACCACTCCCGAACGGACCGCCCCCCACCGAACCGCCCTCAGACCGACCGATCCCAGCCTGACCGTTCTCGAACGGACCCACCTCTGACCGATCGGCCTCCGCCCGACCGCCCTCCGCCCGACCAGCCTCCGCCCGACCGATCTCGAGCGGATCGATTTCGGACAGCCCACTCCCGGACCGGCCACTCCAGCCGCCCCCGGACCCGCCGCCCCCAGCCCAACCGCTCCCGGACTCGCCACTCCCGGACCCGCCGCCCCCAGCCCAACCGCTCCCGGACTCGCCACTCCCGGACCCGCCGCCCCCAGCCCAACCGCTCCCGGACTCGCCACTCCGGGACCCGCCGCTGCCGGACCCGCCGCCCCCAGCCCAGCCTCTTCCAGCCCAGCCACCCCCAGACGCCCCTCCCCCATCCCAGCCACCTACGGACGCCCCGCCCACACCCCCGCCGCCCCCCAGTCGAAGCGGTAAAGGAAGTCGTTCCGGTTCTGTGGTCAAGGAGAGGGAATGGGGGCCGGTGCCTCTGGCGAATCCTGGAGGGCCGGTCAGGGCGGAGGCCCAGACGAGGCCGTCGGAATCGGTTGATCCGGTCACTGCCAGAGTCTGCATTCCGATAAAGGCCACTAAAATGTCCGTCAAACCTTTCCGGATCACTCTGGACGATCGTTCGGCTTCGGCCGAACGACCCAGCATCTCCTGTATTTCACGTTCGCCTCGATGGTAATTCACCGTGATGACAACTCCCTTCAAAAATGGGCGGAATGATACGCTCCGCACTTTTTCTGAACCCCGCTAAAAGGTGACAGATCGTCACATACCATCGGCCTCCCCGCCCTTCGTCAGGGTGCCGTCCACGACGGCCTGCGGGCATACAGACTTCATCCAGTGAGGCCGCCGCAGAATGGCCGAGGCCTGCCGCCCCGTCCGGGCTCGGGCGACACACAGGAGACGGAAAGAAAGGCCGGATCACGCCCTTGTTCTTCCGCCTCATTGAATGCCCTCCCGCTTCGCGCAATCGGCAGGCCGGCGTCACGTTCACGGCACGCGTGACAAAGGGGGAAGGGAGCCCGCTGCCTTCCGGACGACGGTGAATGCCTTCATGCCGAAACTTTATTCGTCCAGTGAATCCAAGGGGAAACTCATGCCACAAGTCGGCAGCTCCAAGGGTCGGGCAGCAACCGGCGACCCGTTCCTGTCCACGGTGGACACGATCGGCGCATGGCTCGGTTCCGCACCCGGGAAGGTCGACTCCGTCCTGTCGGGCAGCGAGCGGGACCGCGTCCTGGGCGAGGTCGCCGACATCAACAGAGCCGCTGCCCTGGGCGATCAGAGCGCCCTGTATGCGCAGCAGTACCTGCTCGACCGCATCTACCAGTTGCACACCAAGATCCCGCAGGGCGAGAACGCCGAGGGTTCCGTCGCCGTCTACGAGATAGGCCGGCTGCTGGAGACCGCCACCGCCGAGGCCCAGGACCGGCTCATCGATCCGGCCCTGCTCGACGAGGCGCCCACGGACCCGCGCGAGTACCTGTCCTGGCTGAAGCAGATGGCCCGTGGTCACCGGGTGTACAAGCACCCCTACTACCACGAGTTCATCCGCAACACGGCGACCGAGAGCGACCTGCGCAACTACGTGATGCAGGAGTCGGTGGTCGACGGCCGCTTCGACGATCTGCTCGCGCTGATGCAGGTGGGCACCGCCGGCGAGGCCAAGATGGAGATCGCCTCCAACTTCTGGGACGAGATGGGCAACGGCAAGCCGGCCGAGGTCCACACCACCCTCTTCAACAAGATCTTCGAGGTCTTCGAGATCTCGGAGGAGGAGCTGGAGCGCTCGCTCACCGCCACCTCGCTGCTCAACGGGAACCTCGCGGTCATGCTGTGCCGCTACCGCTCGCTGTACCCGGAGGCCGTGGGCTTCCTGGGGATGACCGAGTGGATGGCGCCGGACCGGTTCGTCCAGGTCGTGCACGCCTGGGAGCGCCTCGGCCTGCCGGAGGTGGGCATCACCTACCACCGGCTGCACATCACGATCGATTCCCAGCACGCCCAGGGATGGTTCCACAACATGGTGCTGCCCGCCGCCGAATCGGCGTACATGCGCCGCGCCATCGCGCGCGGCATCCTGTGGCGGCTCAACTCCTCCGCCGCGTATCTGGACGAGCGCATGCCGTCCGCCGTCTGACGTCCCACCGCCCACTCCGTCTGGAGGACAGAACATGCCGCTCGGCAGTGAAGGGTTCGTCATCATCGACCTGCCGGATGTCTCGGCCGACATCCTGCCCAGTTACGACGACTGCCCGGTCGACGAGTACATGGGCCACGGCACCCGCTTCAAACGGTTCTCCCAGTACCGGCTCAGCCCGCAGGGCGAGCAGGGGTGGTCGTTCGAGCGGCTCGCGCACCGGGACTACACGACGTACAAGAAGTTCAACTCGGTCGGCGGCGGCATCCGCCGGGTCTACGAGCCGATCAAGGTGGACTTCACGCCGCTGATCGAGGCCGGCATCCGCGAACTCGGCCTCGACCGGTCCGAGGACTGGCAGATCAACGTGCACCAGAACCGGACGCGTGCGGACGGCGGGAAGCCGGGCCCGCTCACCCCGGAGGGCGTGCACCACGACGGGCACGAGTTCGTGATGATCGCGGTCCTCAACAAGGTGAACGCGGCCGGCGGCCAAACCCGCCTGTGGCACGAGGGGGCCGACGAGCCCTTCTGGACCGGCACGCTCGAACCGGGTCAGGCGGTCCTGCTGGACGACCGGGCGCTCGCCCATGACGTCACCGACGTGCTCTCCGGGGACGGCGGCCCGGGCCACCGGGACATCGTCATCATCGCGTTCTCGCGGTGGGCGGAGAAGTGGTACGGCGAGGAGCACGACGCAGCCGCTCTCGCCGAGAAGTAGACCGGAACGCGGGGGAGCCCCGGGGCCGTCGTGACGCGACGCCCCGGCGCTCCGCCGCGCCCAGCAGCGGAGGGAGACCAGCCGTGACCGACTTCTTCAAGTACCAGGCGGCGGGCAACGACTACCTGGTGATCGATCCGCGCCACACCGATTTCGCCGTCAGCCCCGAGACGATCCGGCTGGTCTGCGACCGGCACCGGGGGATCGGGGCGGACGGTGTGCTGTACGGGCCGCTGGAACAGCCCCGCGCCGGGGCGCCGGTGCCGCTCGCCCTGTACAACTCCGACGGTTCCGACTGCGGACGCAGCGGCAACGGGCTGCGGATGTTCGCCCTGCACCTGGCCGCGCAGGAGCCCAACGGCTGGGCGGACGGGCGGGAGTTCACGCTGCGCACGGCCGCGGGCGAGTGTCCGGTGCGGATCCTCGACGCCGCCGCGGGGCGCGTGGCGGTCGGCATGGGCCGCCCCAGCTTCGACGCGGCCGATCTGCCGCTGCTCGACGAGGACGGCGCCCCGTACCGCGGCCGGGCGGTGTCCGTGCCGCTGACGGTGGACGGGGATCGGCTGATCATCACCTGTGTGTACAACGGCAACCCGCATACCGTGGTGCTGGTGGACGACCCGACTCCCCGGCTGGCCCGCCTGCTCGGACCGAAGATCGCCCGGCACCCCCGTTTCCCCGAGGCAACCAATGTGCAGTTCGTGCGCATGGCGGGCCGGAACGCCTTGGAGGTGGAGGTCTTCGAGCGGGGCGCCGGCTATGTGACGGCGTCCGGGGCCGGCGCCTGTGCCGCGGCCTCCGCGGCGCGTGAACTCGGACTGTGCGACGAGCGGGTGGAGGTCAGGATGCCGGGGGGCAGTGTGGAGATCGGCTTCGGGGCGGACGGCCGGGTCACCATGACCGGAGACGCCGAGCAGGTGGCCGTCGGCACGTTCGCGCCCGCGCTGCGCGCACGGCTCGGCCGGCTGGCGACGGCGACCGGGGCGAGAGCCGCAACGGCCGGGGCCGCCTCGTGACCCTCTCCGTCGAGCGCGCCCGCGACTATCCGATGCAGCGGTGGGTGTTCGAGGACGCCGCGGGGCGCTTCGACATCGACCTCGGCGACAGCAACATGCTCCCCGGACACCTCGACGACCTCAAACTGCCGGCCGGCCTGGAGCTGGACTACGGCCACGACCACGGCCTGGGCGCGCTGCGCGAGGCGGTGGCGGGACTGTACGGCGGGTCGCCCGACTCGGTCCTCATCACCCAGGGCGCCCAACAGGCCCTCTACCTCGTGTACGCGTCGCTGCTGAGCCCCGGGGACCGGGTGATCGGTTTCCGGCCGGGCTGGCAGCAGTCCTGGGACGTGCCGGCCGCGCTCGGCTGCCGGGTCGATCTCGTCGGGTTCCGCCCGGATCTGAGCTTCGACGTCGAGGCCGCCGAGGCCGTCGCCGGGCCCGACGTGAAGCTGATCGTGGCCAACAGCCCGTGCAATCCGACCGGTCGGCGCATAGCCGAGCGGGACCTGCGCGCCCTGGTGGCTCTCGCCTCGCGCACGGGCGCTCAGCTGCTGCTCGACGAGGAGTACGCGCTCGACCTGTCCCGCTCCCCCGCCCTCGACGGCGACCGGGTGATCTCCGTGTCGAGCCTGTCCAAGGTGTACGGCTTCCCCGGGCTGCGGGTGGGCTGGCTGTACGGTCCGCCGTCCGTGGTGGCGGGCTGTGCCGAGCGCAAGTTCCTGTCCACCATCTCCAATTCGGTGCTGTGCGAGACGCTGGCCCGCGAGGTGCTGGCCGACCGTGAGCGCCATCTGCGGTCGTATCACGAGCTCACCGGGCAGGGGTTGTCCCTGGTCAGGGAGTTCGCCCGGCGCAACGCGGACGCGGTGGACCTCGTGGAGCCGGAGGGCACGCCGTTCGCCTGGCTCTGGCTCAGGACCGGGGAGGAGCCGCTGGCGATGTGCCGCCGGGCCCTGGACCTGGGGGTTCTGCTGATGCCCGGCGAAACCCTCGGCGCCAGCGACGGTTTCCGGATCTGTTTCGCGCGCTCCCCCGAGGCGGTGACCGAAGGGCTGCGCCGCGTGGAGAGCGTGCTCAGGCCCGGCGCCCGCACGACGGCACCGCCCCCGAGCCGCTGACGCGAACCACTGACGCAAACCACTGACGTCCCCGAGCCCCTGACGCCTCCGCCCCACCGACTCGCCCGCACCACCGACTCGCCCGCCCCACCGAATCGCCCGCACCGCTGACGTCCCCGTAACGCCCCGTTGGAAAACCACCGTGAACAGCCGATTGGAGTCCTGTGACGATGAGCGCCTCGCTCCCCGACGAGTCACGCATCCAACTGTCCTTCGGGCAGGAGCAGTTGTGGTTCCTGGACCAGATGAGTCCCGGGGAGACCACCTACAACGTCATCCAGGCCTACCGGCTGCACGGTCCGCTGGACGTGCCCGCGCTGGAGCAGGCCCTCAACGTGCTGGTGGCGCGCCACGAGCAGCTGCGGGCGACCTTCCACTCGGCGGACGGTGTCCCCTACCAGGTCGTCACACCGGCGCAGGACCGGCCGCTGCCGCTTCGCGACCTCTCCCGGCTGGCCCCCGACGAGGCGGAGAGCGCGCTGAGCGAGGCGCTGCAGACCGAGGCCGACACCCCGTTCGACCTGGCCGCGGGGCCGATCTCCCGGTTCCTGCTGTTCCGGCTGGCCGCCGACCACCATGTGCTCTGCCTCGGCTTCCACCACATCGTCACCGACGGCTGGTCCGGCGGTGTGATCAGCCGTGAGATCTCCCAGGCCTACGGGGACCTGGCGGCGGGCCGCACGCCCGCGCTCCCGGAGCTGACGGTCGGCTACGGCGACCACGTCCAGGAGCAGCGCCGGCAGCAGGCCGACGGCGTCTGGGAGGAGGAGCTCAAGTTCTGGCAGGAGCGGCTGGCCGGGCTGGAGGCGCTCGAACTGCCCGCCGACCGGCTGCGGCCGGCGGAGCCCTCGCAGAGCGGCGAGACCTTCGTGGTCGACTTCCCCACCGACCTGCTCACCAAGGCACGTTCCCTGGCGCAGGAGCAGGGCGCGTCGCTGTACATGGTGGTGGCCGCGGCGCTGAACGTCGTGCTGAGCCGGTACAGCGGCCAGGACGACATCGCCCTCGGGGTGCCCATGCTCGGCCGTACGGACCCCGAACTCGAGGACGTCGTCGGCCTGTTCATCAACATGACGGTGCTGCGGTCCGACCTGTCCGGCGGGGTCACCTTCGCCGAGCTGCTGGAGCGCATCACCGACGCCAACCTCGACATGTACGACAACCAGGACGTGCCGTTCGACCGGGTCGTGGACCGGGTGCAGCCGGTCCGGGACGCGGGCCGCAACCCGCTGTTCCAGATCGCCTGCCAGCTGCTCGGCGAGACGACCACCGGCGACGCGTTCCAGCTGGCGGGCCTGACGGCCGAGACCATCACGGTGGCGGGCACGCGCTCCCGGTTCGATGTGTCCTTCAGCTTCGTCGAGGGCGTCGAACGGCTGCGGCTGATCGTCGAGTTCGCGACCGACCTGTACGACCGCTGGCGCGTCGAGGCCCTGGTGCGGCACTTCGAGACCGTGCTCGCGGCCGCGGCGGACGCCCCGGACACCCCGGTCTCCGCGCTGCCGCTGCTGTCCGGGAGCGAGCGCGAGGAGCTGCTCGCGGTCGGACGGGGCCCCGACTTCGACTACCCGGCGGAGCCGGTGCACGCGACGATCGCGCGGATCGCCGAGGAGCACCCGGAGCTGGTCGCGGCGGTCTGCCGCGGGGTGGAGATGACGTACGGCGAGCTGATGCGGCGGGCCGGGAAGCTCGCCCGGTACATCCGCTCCCGGGGCGTGGGCCGCGAGCAGGTGGTGGCCATCGCGATGGACCGCGACCTGGACGCCCTGGTGGCGATCCTGGGCGTGATGGCATCCGGCGCCGCGTACACGATCATCGACCCCTCGCACCCCAACGCCCGGCTGGACCACATGCTGCGGGACACCGCGACACCGCTGGTCATCACGCGGAAGGCCGCGCTGGGCGACCTGCCCGACTCGTGCGGCTGGGAGAGCCTGCGGATCGACGCCGACTGGGACGTCATCGAGGCGCAGCCGGACGACGTGCCGCTGGCGGAGTGGGCGGAGCCGACGTCGCTGGTGTACGTCCTCTACACCTCGGGCTCGACCGGGCGTCCCAAGGGCGTGATGATCGAGCAGCGCGGTCTGCGCATGTTCATCGAGGCCTACCGGCGCAGCTTCGGCGAGTGGACCCACGAGGACCGGCTGCTGCAGCTGCCGGCGCTGACCTTCGACATGTCGCAGGGTGAGATCTTCGCCGGTCTGATCAGCGGTTCGGCGATGGTGCTGGTGGCGCCGGAGGATGCCTCGTCGCCGGAGTCCCTGGGCGCGCTGATCCGGGATCAGCGGGTCACGTACGCCGGTCTGTCGCCCGCGATCCTCTCCGTGGTCGAGGCGGGGCCGTACCCGGATCTGAAGTACATCATGGGCGGCGCGGAGGCCCTGCCGGCCGAGCTGGTCAACAAGTGGAACCTGCCGGGCCGCAAGTTCGTGAACCTTTACGGCCCGACCGAGGCGTCGGTGGCGACCACCGAATACCTGTGCGAGCACAAGGAGTGGCAGTCGTCGCCGCCCATCGGCCGGCCCGAGTTCAGCCGGCTGCACTACGTCGTCGACAAGGACTTCAACCTGGTGCCGGTCGGCGTGCCGGGCGAACTGCTGATCGGCGGCGACGAGGGCCTGGCCCGCGGCTATCTGAACCTGCCGGAGCTGACGGACGAGAAGTTCGTCCCGGACCCGTTCCTGGGCGAGGGCCGGGTGTACCGCACGGGTGACCTGGTGCGCTGGACCCGGGATCTGCAGATCGATTTCATCGGCCGCCTGGACAACCAGGTGAAGCTGCGCGGGCTGCGGATCGAGCTCGGCGAGATCGAGTCGGGGCTGCTGACGCACCCGAAGATCCGCATGGCTCTGGTGCTGCTGCGGGAGGACGGCGGGGAGAAGCAGCTCGTCGCCTACTACACGGTGCTCGGCGACGCCTCGCCGACCACGGCCGAGCTGCGCGAACACCTGGGCCGCACGATGCCCGAGTACATGGTGCCCACGGCCTGGGTGGAGCTGGCGGAGTTCCCGCTGACCCCGGCCCGCAAGATCAACCGGAGCGCGCTGCCCGCTCCGGTGTCCGCCGCCGCGGACGGCGCGGCGAGTTTCGTCGCCCCGGGGACCGCCACGGAGGAGAAGGTGGCCGAGGTGTTCGGCGCCGTGCTGTCGATGGAGCAGGTCGGAGCGGACGGCAGCTTCTTCGAGCTGGGGGGCAACTCGCTGCAGGCGATGCGGGTGGTGAGCCGGCTGAACAAGCACTTCGGCGTCAAGGTCAACGTCCGTCTGCTGTACGGCGGGGCCACGGTCGCCACCATCGCCGCGGCCGTCGACGGGCTGACGCAGGCCAAGAAGGCGGCGGGTGCGCATGCTTGAGACCCCGCGGGCCGCGACCGCGCCCCCGGGCCGTCGGCAGGGCGGCCCCGACTCCGGCGCCACTGCCGGCGCCGGTTCGGGCTCGGCGCAGGCCCTGCTGCTGCGGCGCGGGGCGGAGCTGCTGACCCGGACCGATCCCGAGCTGGCGGGGCTGCTCGACCGGGAGGTGGAGGAGCAGACCGCGACGCTGGCCATGGTGGCGTCCGCCAGCGTCGCGAGCCCGTCGGTCCTGGCCACGGGCGGCGCCGCCCTGTCGAACGTGACGGCCGAGGGGTATCCGGGGGCCCGCTACCATCCCGGCGCGGGCCGCTTCGACGGGGTGGAGCGGCTGGCCGCCGACCGGGCCCGGCATGCTTTCGGCGCCCGTTACGCCAACGTCCAGCCGCACTCCTGCTCCTCGGCGAACCAGGCCGTGCTGGCCGCGTTACTGCCCCCGGGCGGCACCCTGCTCGCCCTCGACCTGGACGCCGGGGGCCATCTCACCCACGGGTCCCCGGCCTCGGTGACCGGCCGCCACTACCGGGCGGTCCACTACGGCCTGGACGAGCGGGGGTTCGTCGACTACGACCAGGCGGCCGAGCTGGCCCGGGTGCACCGCCCCACCGTGCTCATCGCGGGGGCCAGCGCCTATCCACGGACGCTCGACTTCGCCCGGTTCCGGGCGATCGCGGACTCCGTCGGGGCGTTCCTGGTCGCCGACATCTCGCACATCGCCGGTCTGGTGGCCGCGGGCGAGCACCCCAGCCCCGTCGACCTCGCCCACATCACCACCACCAGCACCTACAAACAGCTGGGCGGCCCGCGCGGGGGCCTGATCCTCATCGGGCGGGAGCACCGCACGCCCGGCCCGGACGGGCGCACCCCGCTGGACCGGCTGATGCAGCGGGCGGTGTTCCCCCAGTCACAGGGCACTCCGAGCCCGGCCTCGATCGCCGCCAAGGCGCACGCCCTGAAGGCGGTGGCAGAACCGGCGTTCAAGGAGACCATGCGGCTGGTCGTCGACGACGCAGCGGCCCTCGCCGGCGACCTGGCGGGGCTCGGCCACCGGGTCCTGACCGGCGGCACCGACAACCACATGGTGCTGCTGGACATGGCCGAGCGCGGCATGACCGGCGTGGTCGCCGAACGCGCCCTGGAGGACTGCGGAATCCTCACGAACCGCAACCGCATCCCCGGCGACGACAAGCCCCCGCTCGTCGCCGGCGGCCTGCGGCTGGGCACGAACGTCCTGGCGCAGCGCGGCATGGGGCCCGCCGAGATGCGGGTCTGCGCCGGTCTTCTGCACGAGGTGCTGTCCGCCACCACCGTGCTGTCGGACACCGAGTTCCGCACCGACCCGGCCGTACGCGACCGGGTGCGGGCCGAGGTGGCCGTCCTGTGCCGCATCCATCCGCTGCCCTTCGGAGCCGCCGTCCCCACCGCCGGCGTCCCCGACCTCGCCCCAGGAGAGAGGCCTTGACCCTGAACGCTTCCCCCCACGCTTCTTCTCCCACCCCCTCCTCTGCTTCCTCCTCGGCGGCTCCCCGTTCGGCGCCCCCCGCCCTGCTGCCGACGGACCGGCCGCGGCTGCCCGGAACCGCCCCGGACCGCACGGGCTCCGCCCGGGTGCGGCTCGACGCCTGCACCCGCACCGCCCCGGACGACGTCCTCCTGGCCGGGTTCACCGCGCTGCTGCACCGCTGGACGGGCCAGAGCGAGTTCGCGTTCGCCGCGCGCACGCCCACGACGGGCGCGGTCCGCCTGACCTGCGCCGTCACCGCGGCGTCCACCCTCGCCGGGCTGGCCCGCGGTACGCCCGCCGACCCGGCACCGGCCACGGACCCCGCGCCGCCGGACGAGTTCGAGCTCGTGCTGCACCCGCCGGGCGAGCACGACGACGGCCCGCGGGTCGCCGAACTGCGGTACCCGCCCGCCCTGTTCGACCGGGACACCCTGGTCCGGCTGCTCGCCTGCTACCGCACCCTGCTGGCGGACGGGCTGGCCGACCCGGACCGTCCGGTCTCCCTGCTGCGGCTGCTTCCGGAGACCGAGCTGCACCGCGTCCTCGTCGAGTGGAACGCCACCGACGCGGACCTGCCGCACGACGTGTGCCTCCACACCGCGTTCGAGGCCCGCGCCGCCGAGTCGCCCACCGCCCCCGCGCTCATCGGCGGCGGCAGCGGCGCCGACCGGCGGACCTGGACGTACCGCGAGGTCAACGAGGCGGCGAACCGGCTCGCCCACCATCTGCGCGAGCTGGGCGTCGGCCCCGACCGTCGGGTCGGCATCTGCCTGGAGCGCTCCTGGGAGCTGCTGGTCGCCGTCCTGGGCGTGCTCAAGGCGGGCGGCGCCTATGTGCCGCTCGACCCCGACTACCCCGAGCAGCGGCTCGCCGCGATGATGACCGGCACCTCCTGCACGGCCGTGATCAGCCGCAGCGGCCCGGCCGCCGGACTTCCCCTGCCGGACACCGCGCCGGGCGGTCCCGTGGTGCTCCTCGACCGCGACGAGGCCCTCCTCGCCGCCCGTCCGTCCCACAACCCGCAGGGCGGCGCCGGCCCGGACGACCTCGCCTACGTCATCCACACCTCCGGGTCGACCGGCGCCCCCAAGCCGATCGCCCTGCGCCACCGCGGGGTGATGAACAACATCGCGGACCTCAACTCCCGTTTCGGCGTGGGCGCCGGCGACCGCGTCCTCGCGCTGTCCTCGCCCAGTTTCGACATGTCGGTGTACGAGTTCCTGGGGCTGACGACCGCCGGCGGCGCCGTGATCCTGCCGGACCCGGAGCGGGCCAAGGACCCCGAGCACTGGGCGGACCTGCTGGCCGCCCACCGGGTCACCGTCTGGAACTCGGCGCCCGCGCTCCTCGACCTGGTCGTCACCCACCTCGACAGCGTCGGCGCGCCGCCGCTCGACGACCTGCGGCTGGCGCTGCTCGGCGGCGACTGGATCCCCGTGTCGCTGCCCGACCGGACCCGCGCGGTCGCTCCCGGACTGCGCTTCATCGCCCTCGGCGGGGCCACCGAGTCGTCCATCCACTCCACCCTCTACGAGGTGGAGAAGACCGACCCGCGCTGGACGAGCATCCCGTACGGGCGTCCCATGGCCAACCAGCGCACCTACATCCTCGACGACTCCGGCCGGCCGGTGCCTCCCGGCGTGCCCGGCGAGCTCCACCTGGCGGGCGTCGGTCTCGCCCGGGGCTATCTCGGCCGGCCCGAGCAGACGGCGGAGCGGTTCCTCACCTGGTCCTGCGGCGAGGTGACCGACGAGCGCCTCTACCGGACCGGCGATGTGGCCCGCTACGGCGCCGACGGTCTGATCGAGCTGCTGGGCAGGTCCGACTTCCAGGTCAAGCTGCGCGGGCTGCGCATCGAACTCGGCGAGATCGAGGCCGTCCTGCGCGCCCACGACACGGTCCGGGAGGCGGTCGTCACCGCGCACCCCGACGGGTCGGGCGACCAGCGGCTGGTCGCCCATGTGGTCGCGACGGCGGGCCGGACCGTGTCGCCGGAGGCGGTCGGCGAGCACGCCGCGCGGTCCCTGCCGCGCTTCATGGTGCCGGGCGCCGTGCTCGTCCTGGACGAGCTGCCGTTGACGCCCAACGGCAAGGTCGACCGCAAGGCGCTGCCGGCCCCGCCGGAGCCCGTCGGCGAGCCCGAGGGGACGTATGCGGCGCCGGTCACGCCGACCGAGCGGACCGTGGCCGACGTCTTCGCGACCGTGCTGTCGGTGTCCCGGGTCGGCGCGGACAGCAGTTTCTTCTCGGCCGGCGGCAACTCGCTGCAGGCCATGCGGGCCGTCACCCGGCTCACCAAGCACTTCGGGGTGCGGGTGAACGTCCGGCTGCTGTACGGCGGCAGCACCGTCAGCGGCATCGCCGCCGTCATCGACGAGCGGCTCGCGCAATCGGCACCGACCACGAACGGAGCACCGGAGCAGTGACCGAACTCTCCGTCGGCAGCATCGTCCCCCTCCGGGCGACGGGCAGCCTGCACCCTCTGCACTGTGTCCATCCGGTCTCCGGCTCGCCCTACTGCTATGCCGGCCTGACCCATCAACTCGACCCCGAACGCCCGGTGTTCGGCTTCGAGGCACCCGGCTTCGACGGCGTCTCCGAGCCCGCCACGTCCATCGGACAACTGGCCGAGCTGCACACGGCCGCCCTGCGAGCGGCCCGCCCGCACGGCCCCTACCAGTTGCTCGGCTGGTCGCTCGGCGGGGTCGTCGCCTACGAGATGGCACGGCTGCTGGCCGCCGCGGGAGAGGAGGTGCCGTTGCTCGTCATCGTCGACGCGGCGCTGCCCGGGACCCAGTCGGTGCCGCCCGAGGACCAGCTCGCCCGCTACTTCCTGTACGACTTCCTCGGCGTGACGAGCGACCGGGCGCCCGGCATCGACAAGGCCCTTGAGGACCTGAGCCCGCACGCGCGGCCGGCGGAGGTCTTCGCCGCGGTGGAGCGCGCGGAGGCCGTGCCCGAGGAGTTCGACGCGGAGTTCCTGCTGGAGCGCTACGCCCTCTTCCGCACGCATGTCGTGGCCCTGCGCCGGCACTCCGTGACGTCGGTCCACGAGGGACCCGCGATCCTGATCAAGGCGGCGCGGTCGGTGGAGAACCTCCTGGACTGGCGTCCCCACCTGAGCCGGCTGACCGAGCACACCGTGCCCGGCGACCACCACTCCGTGTGGCAGGAGCCCGGGCTGACCGCCATCAGCGCCATCGTCGACCAGGCCCTACGAGAGGCAACGCCAGCATGACGGAGCACGGCACCCACGCCGAGACGGTCGCCGAGGCCGAGCCGGACAGTCCGCCCCGCTCGCTCTGGCACCACCGGGACTTCATGGTGTTCTGGACGGGCGAGGCGCTCTCCCTGTACGGCACCCAGATCACCAACCTCGCGCTTCCGCTCACCGCGGTACTGGTCTTCGACGTGGGGGCCGAGCAACTCGGGCTGCTGCGGTTCACGCAGCTGGTGCCGTTCCTGGGGCTGGCCCTGCTGTTCGGCGTGTGGGTGGACCGGGTGCGCAAGCGGCCGGTGATGCTGGGCGCCAACCTGGTCCGGATGGTGCTGATCGGCCTGGTCCCGGTCCTCTACCACTACGACCTGCTGGCCCTTCCGCTGCTGTACGCGCTGGCGCTGGGCGTCGGGGTGGCGTCGGTGCTCTTCGACGTCAGCTGGATGTCGTACGTCCCGGTGCTGGTGAAGGACCGGCGCAGTCTGCTGGAGGCCAACACCAAGCTCAACGCCACGCTGTCGTCGGCGGACATCGCCGGGCCCGGGGTGGCCGGCACGCTGGTGAGCGCGTTCTCGGCGCCCTTCGCGATGACCGCCAACGCCTTCTCGTACGCGGTGTCGGTGCTCTCTCTCCTGATCATCAGAACCCCGGAGCCCGCCCCGGAGACCGCGCGCGAGAAACGGCCGCTGCGCGCCGAACTCGCCGAGGGCCTGCGCTGGGTGTTCGGCAACCGCTGGCTGCGCGCGATCGGGCTCGTCGGCTGCTCCTGCAACTTCCTGCTGACGATGGTGCAGTCGCTGTTCCTGCTGTACGCCGTGCGCGACAAGGACCTGTCGGCCGCCGCGGTCGGCTTCGTCATGGGCGCGGCCGCTGTGGGAGGTCTGCTGGGCGCGCTGGTGTCCGGGATGGCAGTGCGCCGGCTGACGGTGGGCCGCGCCTACCAGGTGTCGGTCTCGATCATCTTCCTGGGCCCGCTGCTGATCCCGGCGGCGACCGGTCCCCGCTGGATGCTGATGATCCTGTTCGTCGCCTCGTTCTTCCTGGAGTACTTCGGCAGCAGCGTCTCGAACGTCCTCATCGTGAGCCTGCGTCAGACCATCACCCCGCAGCATCTGATGGGCCGGATGACGGCCGCGATGCGCATGCTCCTGTACGGCGGCGGTGCGCTCGGCGGCCCCGTGGGCGGTCTGCTGGCGGCGGTGGCGGGGCTGCACGGCGCCCTGTGGATCGCGGGCGTGGTCTCGGCGGCGATGCTCGTCCCGATCATCCTGTCCCCGGTCGGCCGGCTGCGCACGATGCCGACGGGTCCCGAGGACGGCGCCGTCGCCGCGGCGTGAGGACAGCGGCCCGCACGAGCGTGGAGGCGTCGTGCGGGTCAGCGGCCGTACCCGGCCACCAGGCCGGACCGCTCGCGCTGCTCGACGCGCACCCGGCTCGCGCCCGCTCCCGTGACGGCCACCGCCGCGGGATGCGTCCCGGCGACGACCAGGTCCGCGAGGCCCGCTTCGGGCCGGACGGACGGACGGCCGGGCCAGGCGAGCACGGCCGGCGGCCGGTCGGGCGCCGACACCTCCAGCTCGCGCGGCGACACGGTGAGGCCCACGCCGAGGGCCTTCAGCACGGCTTCCTTCCGGGTCCAGACACGCAGGAAGGCGGGCCGCCGCTCGGCCGCGGGCAGGGCGTTCAGGGCGGCCAGTTCGGTGTCGGAGAGAGCGGCCCGCGCCGCGCTGTCGACGTCGAGGGGACTGCCGTCCTCCTCGACGTCCAGGCCCACCTGCCCGCCCCGGCACACGGCGACGCCGATGACCGCACCGCTGTGGGTGACGGAGAAGTCGTAGGGCGCGGGCGGGTCCGGGACGTCCAGCCGGACCTTGCCGTGCGGCCCGCCGCAGCGCGGGCACACCCGCCGCAGGGGCACGTCCGCCGGGGCCACGCCGAGCAGTTCGCCCAGCAGCAGCCGGCTCAGGGCGCAGCCGACCAGGAAGCGGGCCCGGTCGTCGGGGCGGACGGTCGCGTCGAGGCGGCCGCGCTCCCGGGGGTCCAGCAGGCGCAGCAGGCCCTCGTGGGCGTCGCCGAGGCGCGCCCACGAGACCTGCACCAAGGACACGAGACCGGCCTGGGGACTGGTGCGGGGAACGGTCAGTGCACGGCGCGCAGCATGCGCGTCACGTTGATGCGCGTCGGCGACAGGCCGAGTTCGACGCTCTGCATCATGCGCTCGCCGTTCAGCCGGCCATAGGCGAGCAGATCCACGTTGGCCAGGCTGAATTCGGGCCAGGTGTGAATGCTCAGGTGCGAGGCGGAAAGCAGGAGAATCGCGGTGACGGCGCCGTTCGGGAAAACGTGCGACGCCTCACCGAGCACCGTGGCGTTTCCCTTTTCGGCGGCCGTGCGCAGCACCTGGAGGAGGCGCGCCTCGTCGGTCAGGATGCTGTGGTCGCTCACCCATACGTCGACGGCATAAGAGCACAGATCGTCGACGTTTATACCCTCGGTGGCGAGGTTGGCGGAGTTGGTCATGGGGAACCGGGGGTGACGAACCGCTGCCCCCGTCTCCTTTCACATAGGCGCTCGGTGGTGCCCAGAGTAGCATCCGGGGCGCACTGCGGCACGCAAACCCTTTAGGAAAAGCCTTCCGAAACGAACGTCACGGCATTTCCCTTTACGCATGGGAATTCCATCGGAATTCCCGCCCTTTCCCGGCCGCCCGAGCGGGTCCGGACGGCTCTCCACCAGCCCGTATACTCGATAGTCCCGGAATCCATCAATCAGCTTGCCTGGAGCAGCATTGTGACGAACGCGCGTCGGCACCCTCGGAGTACCACCGCCGATTCTGTGCTCACGGAAGTCGCGGACGCCGTCCGGCTCCAGGAGGGGCCGCCCGGAGTGCGGTCCGTCCTTCGCGCCCTGCGCCGCCTCGCCCCCGCCTCCACGAAGGACCTCAGCCGCGCGACCGGCCTGCCCGTCCCGATCGTGGCGGCGCTGGGCAACGAGCTGCGCCGCCGGGGCCTCGTCACCAAGGAGCGTCCGTCCCGGCTGACGGAGACCGGCCAGGACCTCGTCGCCCGGCTCGGCATGGACCTCGCCCTCGACGCCACCTGCCGCACCTGCGACGGGCGCGAGCTGGTCATCCCCGACGTGCTGGCGGAGGCCGTGCCGCGGCTGCGGGCGCTCATGGAGGCGGGCCCCGCCGCGGACATGGCGATCGACCAGTCGCACTGCACGGCGGAGACCAAGGTGCGCCGGGTGCTCGCGCTGCTCACGGCGGGGGCGCTGCCGGGCGGCTCGCTGCTGCTGATCGGCGACGACGACCTCGTCTCCCTCGCCGTCGCCGTGGTGGGCGACGTCCTCGGCGCCCCGATCGTCGAGCGGGTCACCGTCGTGGACATCTCGCCGGAGATCCTCGACTACATCCAGAAGGCGTCGGCCGGTCTCGGCACGCGCGTGGAGACGGTCCGGCACGACCTGCGCCTGCCGCTGCCCGCGGAACTCCACCGGCAGCACGACGTGGCCATGACCGACCCGCCGTACACCCCCGAGGGCGCCCGGCTCTTCCTCTCCCGTGCCGTGGAGGGGCTGCGGCCCGGTCCCGCGCACAGCGTCTTCTTCTCCTTCGGCGGCAAGAGCCCGGACGAGATGCTGGAGGTGCAGCGGGAGATCATGGCGCTCGGCCTGGTCACCAACGGCTACATCCGCAACTTCAACGAGTACGAGGGCAGCGGCATCCTCGGCGGGGTCGGCTTCTTCCAGCACCTCCTCACCACCAACTCGACCGCTCCCTCCCACGAGGGCGAGTTCAGCGGTCCCCTCTACACCGGCGACAAGCGGACCCGGCAGCGCGAGTACACGTGCGTGGCGTGCGAGACGCGGCTGCGCGTCGGCCCCGGCGCCCGCTGGACCTCGGTCGCCGCCCTGCGCGCCGACGGCTGCCCGAACTGCGGCAAGGGCCCCTTCCGCCCGGGCCGACTGGTCCCGGCGGACGAACCGACCCCCCCGGCGGCCCAGCAGCCCCCGCCCCCTGCCCCTGCCCCTGCCCCTGCCCCTGCCCCTGCCAGGACGCCCGCCCCCGCACCCACCGCTGCTCCCACCGCCGCCCCCGCCCCTCGCACCCCCGGCTGGCACGCCCCGTCCGACGCCGACCGGGCCGCCCTCGCGAACCGGGCGCGGCCGTACGTCACCCGTCAGGCCGACGAGCGTGATCTGCCGGCCATCGGGCGGTTCGAGGCCGAGATCGCCCGGGTCTCCTTCGGCGAGGACGCCATCGACGACCCCGAGCGGTGGGCGTCGCGCCTCGGCCGGGCCATGGAGAAGTCGAAGGAGGGCATGATCGTCGCCCACGGCCCGGGCGAGGAGCCCGTCGGCTGGTGCTGGGTGAGCATCAACCAGAACGCGATGACCGGCGACCGCTACGCCAACTTCCGCTCCCTGGCGGTGTCCCCGGTGGACAACCGCAGTGACGTGGCGGAACTCCTGCTCACCGCGGGCCTGGAGTTCTGCCTGGCGAACGGCATCACCGAGGTCGTCGGCCGGGTGCACGTGGGCAACGTCCCGATGCGCACGGTCTACCGCAAGTTCGGCTTCGACCCCACCAGCCTGTCGATGAAGCTGTTCCTGCCCGAGGGGGACCGGTGACGGCGGCCTTCGACCCCGACCGCGTCAAGTGCGTCGTATGGGACCTCGACGGCACCCTGTGGGACGACATCGCCGTCGAGTCCCCCACCGACGAACTGCCCACGCCCCGCCCCGAGATGCTCGCCGCGATCGACGCGCTGGCCGCCCACGGCGTGCTCAGCAGCATCGCGAGCCGCAGCGCGCCGTCGGTGCTGGACCGGCTGGACGCCGTGCCGGAGCTGCGTGCGCGCTTCCTCGCCCCGCAGGTGTCCTGGCAGGACAAGAGCGAGTCGCTGCGCAGGATCGCGAAGGACCTCGGCATCGCGGTGGACGCCCTGCTCCTGGTCGACGACTCCCCGTACGAGCGCGCCGAGGTCGAGGCCCTGCTGCCGGACGTGCGCACCCTCGCCCCCGAGGACGTGCCCGCGCTGACGGCCGCGTTCGAGGGCCGGGAGGTGACCCCCGAGTCCCGGGAGCGCGTGCACCGCTACCGCACCGAGGAGACCCGCCGGGCCGAGGGCGAGCGCTTCCAGGGCTCGCGCGAGGAGTTCCTGCGCTGGTGCGACATGCGCCTCACCGTCGGCGCGGCCACGCCCGACGAGAGCCCCCGCGCCCTGGAACTCGCCGCCCGCACCCACCGCCTGAACTCCTCCGGCCTCACCCCCGACCGGCTGCGCGAGCTGGCCGCCTCGGCGGGACACGAGCTGTACACGGCCCGCATGACGGACCGTTTCGGCGCGTACGGCATCATCGGCGCCGCCCTCGTCGACCGCACCGCCCCCGCCGTCTGGTCCGTCCCGCTGCTCGCGCTGTCCTGCCGGGTCGCCGGCCGGGGCGCGGCGGCGGCCTTCCTGTTCCGGCTCATGGAGCGGGCCCGGGCGGCGGGCGCCGAGGAGTTCCGGGTGACCCTGCGCCCGACCGACGCCAACCTGGAGATGCGCATCCTGCTCCGCCAGGCGGGCCTGCGCCGCACGGACGACACCCACACGGCCCACGCCGATTCCGCGGTCCTGGGCAGGCCCCTGCACGGCGACCTGCCGGCGCCGCCGACCTGGCTGCACGTATCCGACCGAGAGGACGCCGACGCGTGACGGAGACCCGAGACCGGGCGACGGTGGAACGGGAGCTCCGTTCGCTGATCGCCGAGGCCGCCCGCCTGGACGAGGCGGTGGTCGCCGAACTCCCCGCCGACACCGACCTGTTCGGCCCGCGGATCGGCCTCACCTCACTGGCCGGCGTGACCCTGCTCGGCACGATCGACCAACGCTACGGCGTCGACGTGGCCGCCCTGGACCTGAGCCTGGACAGTCTCCAGTCCATCGCCACGCTGTCGGACTTCGTCGCGTCCCACCTCCAGCCCACATAGGCATCCGGTTGTACGTCCTCCTTGTTCAAAATGGGTGATCCATACGGACATGCCGTGACTCGCCCAGGGCGGCGGCGTTGAACAGGGAGTGCGGCGGCGCGTCCTGCTGCCGCGCGATCCGAATTCACTAAAGGAGAACGTGATGTCTCGCATCGCGAAGGCAGCCGCAGTTGCCCTCGGCACCAGCGCCGTGGTCGTCACCGGGGCCGGCCTGGCCATGGCGGACGCGGGTGCGCAGGGCGCGGCTGTGGGCTCGCCGGGTGTCCTTTCTGGCAACGTCGTCCAGATTCCGGTCAACACGCAGCTCAACGTCTGCGGCAACAGCACCGGCGTCTCCGGCCTGCTGAACCCGACCTTCGGCCACACCTGCGTCAACGGCGACGGCCTCGGCAAGGGCGACCATGACAAGGGCTACGAGGACAAGGGCGGTCGGCACAACAGCGGTTCGGGCTACGGCGACTGACCAGCCCGTTGTGCGCACCACAAGAGCCCCGGCGCTCAAGGCGCCGGGGCTCTTGTGGTGCGCACGGCACAGCGTGAACACGGCACGTCACGCGTACCGGTAGATCCGGCCGATCTCCTCCAACTGGTCCGGCGTCACGTCCCACGGAGGCAGCTTCTCGTGCCGGGCGACGACCCGGCGGTACTGCCCGTCGCCCGGTCCCGGCGGCTCAGCGGGCACGTAGCGGTGGTCGCGGTGACGTTGCTGCCAGCGGGTCCACACCAGGTCCACGAAGGCGTGGTGCAGCCAGAACACAGGGTCGTTGACGGAGGCACCGCCGAGCATCGCCCCGCCGACCCACCGGTGCACCCGGTTGTGGTTACGCCAGGCGACGCTTCCCCCGCCGGTCCCCCACCCCTCCAGCTTGTTGCGGAACCCCTGTGTGACCGTCGACCCCCAGGGCGCGGTGTCGTAGAGCGGGTCCTTCAGCGCCCACTCCAGTTCGCTCTTGGTGGGCAGTTCGATCGGGTCGCGGGCGCGGCCGAGGTCCCGGGTGAGGAACTCCCCGTCCGTAACGCCCTCCTTGATCGTCCAGTTGCCGGCGGGGTAGGCGAACGGCCCGGTCGTCACCTGGCGATCGGAGCGCCGACCGTCACCGCCGAGCAGGTCCTCGGTCCAAGGCGCGGAAGTCTTGGAACGGTCACGCGTCCAGTCCCAGTACGGCACCGTCACCGAGGAGTCGACCCGGCGCAGCGCCTTCTCCAGCTCCAGCAGGAACCGCCGGTGCCAGGGCAGGAAGGAGGGCGCCATGTGGGCCGTGCGCAGGCCGCCCTCACCGTCGGAGACGTAGTACTCGATGTGCATTCGGACGAACTCGTCGTACTCGCCTCGTCGTTTGATCTCCAGCAGCGCCTTCACGAACCGCCGCCGCTCAGCGCCGGTGAGCATGCTGACGTCCTTACGCGTGTAGACCATGGTGTCCCCCCATGTGCGATACGTCCGTCCTGTCTGTCCCGCGTTTCCCGTCTGCCCCTCGTGTTCCGACTGGTCCGTGGTGCGGGCGGTCCCTCGGGGCGCCGGTGGCGCGCAGCTGTTCTGCCGGGCCCAGTTCGTCGACGGCGGCGCGGGCCGCCTCCAGTGGGGTGTCGTACGAGCGGTAGTGGTCGACCGTGCTCAGCCAGGTACCGTCCGCCCGACGCATGAGGTGCAGCGCACGGCCGTCGACCGTGACCTCCCACCGGGGGCCGTCGCCGGGCGCGCGATCCGCCGGCGTGAGGACGCCGCGGAGGCGCTTGCCGCGGTACGTCTCCTCGAAGGAGCCGGGCGGGATGTCCGCGGACCCGTCCGGCGGACCGGGGGGCTGGAACGCGGCGACGACCGGGGCGAGCGCGAGTGCGGCGCCGGCGCCGAGCAGCCCGCGCAGCAGGTTCCGTCGAGTGCCGCGGGCCGGGCGCCGTCTCACCGCCCCCAGCGGAACCGCGGTGACGGGTGCTCCGTCGGCGTTGACGACCATGGTGTGCTCCTCGTCCTGTTCGGTTGTCCGTTTAACCGCTTGGCGGTCCGTCTGGTCACCACCCGCCGCCCGATCACCCGTCAGAAGCACGCGGACAGCCCGGACAGGACGTCCGGACCCGCTGTGTTCCGGGTCTCGCGACAGCCCCTCAGCCAGACCGAGGTCCGCGCCGGACGACACGCTCCGGGATCAGACGGCCCCCGACAGGGTGCGGCCCCCCGGGCGCTCCCGCATCGGCAGGGCAACGGCTGAATGGTCAGCCCGTCCAGAAATCCCACCACCGGGTCAGGATCAGCATGCCGACGACCCCGAGGTGCAGAAGGGGCGGCACCCAGGTGAACTCGTCGAAGAACGTCCGCAACCCTGCTGGCCCCGGCAGCAACCCGTGGCGTACGTCGAAGGAGACGGCGTACCAGAACAGCAGGATCGTGGCGACCCACGCCAGGCAGCACCACAGGCACAGCGCGTTGATCCGGTACAGGGACTCGAACTGCAGCCAGGACACGAACCCCACACCGAAGAGACAGCCGGCCGTGAAGATCAGCCAGTACCAGCGGGGGAAGGCTGCACGGGCCGACAGACTCATGCCGACACAGACGACGATGGCGTAGGCCACCAAGCCCAGCATCGGGTTGGGGAAGCCGAACGCCGAGGCCTGGCCGCTCTTCATGACGCTGCCGCAGGACACCACCGGGTTCAGACTGCAGCCCGGGGTGAATCCGGGTTCCTCCAGCAGCTTGAACTCGTCGATGGTGATGACCCAGGAGGCCAGCAGCCCCGCCGCGCCGGTGAGGACGAGGAACAGGGCGTACGCGCGGCGGCTCCCGGCGACGTGCGCGCGGCTGCCGCCCGCGTCTTCCGCCCTGCTGTCACCCCCGGTTCCCGTCATCATCTACGCAGGCTGCGGGCCGGCAGGACGGCGTGTGCCGCGGCCGTGAGAGTCTCCTCGGCCCCCGCGAACGCGGCCAGCTCCTCGGGCTCGACGGGCTTGCCGGGCACAGCCTCAGGCCACGGCCGGGTGGTGAAGACGAGATAGGCGTAGCCGCGTTTCTCGACGGCCGCGAGCCACTCGGGCGGTGGAAGGCACTGGGCGTTGAAGCTCGGCGCGTTCAGGACCGCCTGGCCCGCCTCGACGAGGAGGGTCACCGGCAGGCTCGGCCGGACGGCACCGTCGACCAGGTCTCCTCCGACGGGCAAGCCGTGGTCGGTGAGCAGGCGCTCGACAGCTGCGGTCGTCGCCTCGGGGCCGTCCGCGGCGTCGCCGAGGGAGTAGGCGAGGAGGTAGGGCATGTCGCCGCCGTCCGGGGCCTCGCCGCTCCATGGCATCACCACGAGGGTGCCCAGGTCGGCCGCGCGGAAGGGCAGGGTTGCGCTGGTGGTTGGGGTCACCGCGCGACTTTATCGGCGGCCCGCTGGGCGGCCGGGCGCGTTCTCACCCGTACGGAGGACGCCCCACCAGTGCTCCACACGAACGAGGGACGGTCCCCCGGCCCGGCTCGAACAGCGCACCGAGGGCCGGCCCGTACGACACGGCGCCGGCCCTGCGGGAAGAACGTCTCAGCTCTTCAGGGGCAGTCCGCCAAGGAGCGGCTTGGGGCTGTTGAGAGCGCCGGTCGCGCCCTTGACGGTGTTGAGCACGGAGTCCTTGTTCTCGGTGTCGAGCGCGTTCGACTGGTGCTGCAGCCGCGTCACGTCCGGCCCGTCGAGGGCGACGGGACCCTTGGTGAGCGTGTTCACTGCGCCAGTGAGGCTGGTGGGCGTGAGATCGGCGGTGCTGTTGGCGAACGCGGGCGCGGCGGCACCGGCGAGGACCATGGACCCGGCAATGACAGCGGCGGCCTTCAGGGACTTCATCGGGTTCCTTTCTTCGGCGACTCGGCAACTCAAGTCACCAGGGGAAGTCTGACGCCATGCACAACGAGTCCCGCCGGAAGCGGAAACCCCGTGTGCGGGAAATCTCGAGCACCCCCGGCAGAGGCCCCCTCCCCGAGCGAGAAGGCCCTGCCGGGTGCTGAATTCAAGGAGCGGTCAGAAGGCCCGCCAAGAGCGGCCTGTCGAGGATTCTCGGCCGGGGTCCTGGCTCCGCCGCCCTTCGGGACAACGCCAACGGCCGCCCTCCTGGGGGGAGGACGGCCGCTCGAAGAAGCGCGGCGTGGCGTCAGTCGTTGACGCAGATGCTGCCGAACGCCGGGTTCAGCAGGCCGGTTGCGTCGGTCGAGTTGCCGCAGGTGTTGGTCTGGTCGTGCAGCGGCAGCTGGATGACATTGCCGGACAGCAGGCCAGGGGAGTGCGCGGCGACGGCCTCCGCGCCACTGTCGGCAACGGCGATGCCAGAGGCGCCGGCGATGGCCGCGGTGGCAACGGAGGTCAGGACCAGGCCCTTCGCGATACGCGACATGGAGAGGTGCTCCTTGAGGTTTTGACACAAACACCCGGGCGGGGTGCCCGGCACTGAGGTCAACGCGCGCGATTCCCCGGAGTTGCGCAGCCATTCGAGTGACGCCACGACGGGCCAGACTTCACGATTCCGACACACTTGACCGGTATCAGCGTATTAGTCCAGATACTGGTTAGAGTTGCGCCTCGCCCGCTGCTCCTACAGCCAGCAAATAGCACCGCAGGCATCGATGGATATCGACAGACACCGACTCCACGGTCTTTTGGAAAGGGCACCGCCGGTCATGCGCATTTCCCTGGGTCCGCTGCTGCGCGGCACGACGGCCGGAGTTCTCGCCCTCGCCTCGGTCTGGGCGCTGGGCAGCGCGCGGGCGATCGGCGCCCCGCCCCTCACCGAGGCGGAGAGCATCCACTTCGCGCAGCGCTACCGCGCGACCCAGCACGGCGGCATCGTCCGCGCCGCCAACACGGCGATCAGCTGCCGCGCGGCCCCGGCGGCCAGGGCTGTGCCCTCCTGCCCGTCGGTGCGTCAGGGCGCGGCGGCCGTCAACAACGAGTTCGACATGTTCTACGTCGACGTCGACGCCGACCCGAACACCTACAACTCCTCCAGCGCCGAAGTCCGTCTCCCCCGGGGCGCGCGGGTGTCGTACGCGCGGCTGTACTGGGGCGGCAACCTGCGCGTCGGCGAGCAGAAGCCGCCCGCGGACAACGCGCGCGTGCTGATCGCCGAGCCTGGCGGGCAGTACAAGGCGGTGCTCGCGGACACGGTCGTCGGCCACCGGGCGGCCCAGGGCGCCGACGCCTTCCAGGCCTCCGCCGACGTCACCGACCTGGTGCGCGACAGCGGCCGGGGCCTGTACACGGTCGCGCAGATCAACGTGGCCATGGGCAGGTCGGCGGCCGGCGCCTGGGGCGGCTGGACGCTGGTGGTGGCGTACGAGAACCCGGCGGAGCCGCTGCGTCACCTGGCCCTGTGGGACGGCTTCGACACCCTCGGCTCCTCCTCCGGCTCCGCCGCAGGCGCTGCCGCCGGGAAGGAGATCCGGCTGCGCGGGCTCGCCATCCCCCCGGGTGCGGGCGGCCGGGCCGGGCTCGTCGGGTACGACGGCGACCGCGGCCGAACGGGTGATTCGCTCATGTTCTCGACCGGTGGTCGAGTGACCACAGCGCTCACGGACCCGGTCAATCCATCTGACGATGTGTTGAACTCCACGATCAGCGAGCCGGGGGCGGCTCCGGCGGCGCGTGTACCGGCGTACGTCAACACCCTCGGCTACGACTCCGATGTGTTCGATCTCGGCCGGGGTTTGCGGCGCGGCGGTGACCAGCTTGCCGTTCGGCTCGTTTCCACCCGGGACGCGGCGTGGGCCGGGGCGCTCTTCGTCGCCGTCGACACACGAAAGAAGTAGCCGAGCGCGTTCCCGCACGTCCCGAGCGCCACCGTGAGCGAGGAAACCGCGCCATGCACCAGCCAGAACCCGACGACAGACCCCGGGTCCTGCACCTCACCCAGCCCGTGGACGGCGGGGTCGCCCGGGTCGTGACGGACCTGGCGCGGGCCCAGCTCGCAGCCGGCCTGCACCTCACCGTGGCCTGCCCCGACAGCCCCCTCGCCGACGACCTGCGCGCGCTGGGCGCGAACGTACGGCACTGGGCGGCGACGCGGGCGCCGGGGCCCTCGCTCCCCGGTGAGGTACGGCGGCTCGGACGCCTGCTCGACGAGGTACGCCCCGATCTGGTGCACGCGCACAGCGCCAAGGCCGGACTGGCCGGGCGGCTCGCGGTGCGCGGGCGGATCCCGACCGTGTTCCAGCCGCACGCCTGGTCCTTCGAGGCGGTCGGCGGCCCCACCGCGGCCCTCGCGCTCGCCTGGGAGCGGTTCGGGGCGCGGTGGGCCGACCGGCTGGTGTGCGTGAGCGAGGCGGAGCGCGCGACCGGGGAACGCGCCCGGATCGCCGGGCGGTGGAGCGTCGTCCCCAACGGCATCGACCCCGAGCGCTTCCACCCGGCTCCCGTCGACACCGTACGGGCCGCCCTTCTCCCGCTGCTCGCGCCGGCGGCGCCCCTGGTGGTGTGCGTGGGGCGGCTGTGCCGGCAGAAGGGGCAGGACGTGCTGCTGGCGGCGTGGGCGGACGTGGAACGGAAGGTGCCCGGCGCCCGGCTGGCGCTGGTCGGCGACGGGCCGGACGGGGAGCAGCTGCGCTCCCGGGCACCGGAGTCGGTGCTGTTCACCGGTGCCGTCGCCGACGCCGTGCCCTGGTACCAGGCCGCCGACCTCGTCGTACTGCCCTCGCGCTGGGAGGGCATGGCGCTGGCCCCGCTGGAGGCGCTCGCCTGCGGGCGGCCCGTCGTGGTGACCGACGTGGACGGCGCCCGGGAGAGCCTGCCGGACCCGCTCGCCGCCCGCTGTCTGGTGCCCGCCCAGAACCCGGCGGCGCTGGCCGACGCCGTCGCCGGACTGCTCCTCGACCCGCTGCTGCGCGAGTCGCTCGGCCACCGGGGACGCACTCACGTCCTGGCCGCGCACGACGTGCGGCGCACGGCCGAGGCGGTCGCGGACGTGTACCGAGAGCTGCTCACGACCACGGAAGGGGCGCGCGTCGCGCCCCCCGAGTGCAGGGAGTCCATCCACTCGTGACTGCGGAAAGCACCGTCCCCTCCCCGGGCGCGCAGCCCGGATACTCACCCGTCTCGGTCATTCCGCGGCGGGAGAGCGCAGCGGGATTCCGGTTCCCCACCCGGCGGCCCCCGGCGCAGCCCGTGTCGCCGCTGCCGCTGCTGCTCGCCGACGGCCTCGCCGCGTCGCTGGGCGCCCTGGCGCTGACCGGGGCGCAGCGCCGCCCCTTACTGGTGGCCCTGCTGGTCGCGGCCACGATGCTGCTGCGCCCGCAGCGCCCGCGCCCGGCGACGGGGGTGCTGGACGAACTGCCCGCCGTCTGCGGCCGGATCGCCGTGGCCTGGCTGGCGTTGGGCGCGTTCGTCGCGGCGTGGATCCCCGCGCACGCGCTCTCGGGCCACACCCTGCTCCTCGGGTGCGCGGCGCAGGCCGTGGCCGCGTGCGCAGGCCGCGCGGTCGTGCATCGGCGGCGCCGCCGGGCGCTGCTGCGCCGCCCGCGCGCCGCGCTCGTCATCGGCCCCGCCACGACCGCGCAGCGCGTCGCCGCCGCCGTGCTGCGCCACCCGCGCTGCGGGGTGCGGCCGGTGGGAATCGTCGCCGAGCGCCCCGACGGCGCCGACGGACTGCCGGTGCTGACCACCGGTCAGGAGGTGCAGCGGGCCCTCATCCAGAACGGCGTCCGGGACGTCCTGTGCGTCCACCCGGCCGTGCGCACCGTGCAGGGCCCGCTGCTGCGGGCGCTCGCCGAGTCGGGCTGCACCGTGTGGGAGATCGACGCCGACACCCCCTCGTACGCGAGCCGTGAGCAGCTCGCCGGGTTCTCCTGCCGCCGCCTCGACATGGGCGCCCGGCGCCGGGGCAGCCTCGGCAAGCGGCTGCTGGACGTCGTGGCCTCCGGGACCCTGCTGCTGCTGGTGAGCCCCCTGCTGCTGGTGTGCGCGGCGGTGCTGCGGCTGACCGACGGGCCGGGGATCGTCTTCCGGCAGGAGCGCATCGGCAAGGACGGCCGGCCCTTCACGCTGCTGAAGTTCCGCACCCACCGCCCGGTCGACGAGCACGAGGCCGCGACCCGCTGGAGCGTGGCCGGCGAGCGGGAGATGAGCCCGTTCTGCCGCTTCCTGCGCCGGACCTCGCTGGACGAGCTGCTCCAGCTGTGGAACGTCCTGTGCGGCGACATGAGCCTGGTCGGGCCGCGGCCCGAACGCCCCTTCTTCGTCGGCCAGTTCAGCCAGACCTACCCGGGCTACGCGGCCCGCCACCGGATGCAGACCGGCATCACCGGCCTCGCCCAGGTCCACGGGCTGCGCGGCGACACCTCCATCGAGGACCGGGCCCGCTTCGACAACGCGTACATCGACAACTGGTCGCTGTGGCAGGACGTCTGCATCCTGCTGCGCACCGCGGCCTCCCTCGTGCGACCGACCGGGAGCTGACCCGCCGATGACCCTCGCCCTGTCCGTGCCGCGCGCCCGGGCCCTGTCACCGGTGCTGCCCGTGGTCGCCGTGGTCGCCCTGCTCGGGCTGCCGTCCGCCCCCGGCGGGGAGGGCGGCGCCGGGCCGGCCGACGCACTGTCCGCGCTGGTCGTGCTGTTCTGCGCGGTACGGCTGCTGCGGCAGCGGCGACGCCCCCTGTCCCGGACGGCCGCCGTGGTCCTCGGGCTTCCGGTCGTCGGGCTCGCGCTCGCCGCGCTGGGCGCGTCCTCGCCGGGCGCGGGGCTCACCGGGCTCGGCCGCTATCTGCAGATCTTCGTGCTCGTCCCGGCGAGCGTCGTCCTCCTTGTCCGTGACCGGTCCGACTTCCGGGTGCTGGCCTGGTCGTTCGTCGGGCTCGCCGGGTGGCAGGGGGCGGTCGGCGTCCATCAGTTCGTCACCGGGACCGGCGCCTCCTACCAGGGCGAGGACATCCGGGCGGTCGGCACGTTCGGACCGCAGGACGTGATGGGCATGGCGACCGTCGTGTCGTTCGGACTGATCTGCGCGGTCGGGCTGGCGCTCGGCCGGACCTCGCCGCGGCAGCGGGCGGTCGCGGCCTGCTGCGCGCTCGCGCTGCTGGCGCCGCTCGCGCTGTCCTTCAGCCGGGGCGCGTGGATCGCGACCGCGCTGACCCTCACGGTCCAACTGGCCCTCGCCGGGCTGCGGCGGGCGCTGAAGGCAGCCGCGGTCGCGGTCGCGGCCGGGATGATCCTGGTCGGCGGCTTCGGCGTCGGCTCGGCGATGCTCCAGCAGCGCGTCAGCAGCATCACGCAGGTCACGGACGCACCCGACCAGTCGGTCACCGACCGGTACACGATGTGGGCGGCGGCGATCGGCATGTGGCGCGAACAGCCGCTCACCGGCGTCGGGTTGAAGGGCTTCCCCGAACACCGCGACGCGCACGCCTCCCTCGCGCTGTCCTCCGCCAGCGACACCGAGGGGGCGGGCTCGGGCTTCGTCCGGCAGCCGCTGCTCTCCCCGCACAACATGTACCTGCTGGTCCTCGCCGAGCAGGGCCTGATCGGGCTGCTCGCCCTCGCGGGCGGCTGGCTGGCGCTGCTGGCGTGCGGACTGCGCGGCTGGTTCCGCGTCCGGCGTTCCGGCCCCGGCCTCGACTGCGCGCTCGTCGCCTGCGGCCTGCTGCTCTGGCAGCTGATCGACTTCATGTACGCCGACATCGGCGGCCCCTCCACCGTCCTGACCGCGGTCGTCTTCGGGGTGGCGGCCTGGTGGGCGCTGGCCGGAGCGGACGCCGTGGGCAGCCTTCGCGAGGAGGCCCGCACCCGATGAACCCGACCCCTCCCCGCACCCCCCGCCCGACCGACCCCACCGCCGTCCCGCCGGCCCGCCCCGCCGCCCGACCGAAAGAGGCGACGAGAAGGACGGCGGGGAAGGCCCCCGGGGAGACGGTCCGGGGAGCGGGTGGTGCAGGGGGCGTGGGTCGGGGCGCAGAGGTGAGCGAGGGCGCGGGCACGGGCACAGGCACAGGCACAGGCACAGGCGCCGCCGAACTTCCTCCGCCCTCACGCGGTTTCCTTGCCAAGGCCGCTCTTGTCACCGCCGTCCTCTCCGTGGCCGGGGCGCTGCTCGGGCTGGTGCGGGATCAGGCGTTGGCCCGGCTGTTCGGGGCGGGCAGGGACACCGACGCGTTCCTCGTCGCGTGGACCGTGCCCGAGTTCGCGGCCACGCTGCTCATCGAGGACGGACTGGCGTTCGCCCTGATCCCCGCGTTCAGCATGGCGTTGGCCCGCCGCTCCCAGGGCGCCCCGGGCGACCCGGTGCGCGCGCTGGTCGCCGGCACGCTCCCCCGGCTGTCGCTGGCGTTCGTCGCGGTCGGCGCCCTGCTCATCGGCATCGCCCCGCAGCTGGTCGGCGCCCTCGCGCCCGGTCTGCCCGACCCCGCGCTCGCGGTGGACTGCACCCGGCTCACCGCGACCTGCGTGGTGAGCTTCGGGCTCGCCGGGTACTGCAGCGCGGCCCTGCGCGCGCACCGTCGGTACCTGGCGCCCGCGGCGATCTACGTCGCCTACAACGTCGGCATCATCACCGGGATGTTCGTGCTCGGCGGGCGCTGGGGGGTGCGGTCGGCGGCGGTCGGGGTCGCGGTGGGCGGTCTGCTGATGGTCGTCGTACAACTGCCGTCGCTGCTGGGGCAGTTGAGGAAGCGGGAGGTGGGCGGGGAGGCGGCCGTCGGGCAGGAGGAGCCACGGCCGCTCGACACCGCGCTCCTGACGACCGTGCTCCTGTTCGCCCTGTGCCGGCAGTCCCAGGTCCTCATCGAACGCTTCCTCGCCTCGCACCTCCCGGCCGGGGCGATCTCGCACCTGAACTACGCGCAGAAGGTCGCGCAGATGCCGATGATCCTGTCGGTGATGGTGTGCACGGTCACCTTCCCGGTGGTCGCGCGGGCGCTGGCCGAGGGGGACGCCGAGCGGGCCCGCAGCCGCGTGGAACGGGATCTGGCGCTGGCCGCGTGCATCGTGCTGCTGGGCACGGCCGCCGTGGTGGCGTGCGCGCCGCAGATCGTCGAGGTGCTCTTCCAGCGGGGCGCGTTCACCGCGCGGGACACGGCGGCGACGGCCGGCGTGATGCGCGTGTACGCGCTCGGACTGCTCGGCCAGACCCTGGTGGGCGTCCTGGTCCGCTCCTACTTCTCGGCGGGCCGCGGCTCCTGGTACCCGGTGGGCTCGATGGCCGCCGGGATCGCCGTGACCTCCTTGATCGGCGCGCTGAGCGTCCACGTCTGGGGCGTGTACGGGATCGCCGCCGCGAACGCGACCGGCATCACCGTCACCGCCCTGGTGCTGCTGGCCGGGATGGGTCCGCGCAGCGTCCCGGTCAGTGTCCGGGGCGTGCTGCGCGAGCTGAGCCGGCCGGTGGGCGCGGCCCTGGCGGCGGCCCTGGCGGGGGCCTTCGCCGCCGCGCGGTTCGCCGACCCGCTCGCCGGCCTCGCCGCCGGCGGGCTCACCGTGACCGTCGTCTACCTGCTGCTCGGCCGTGCCCTGGGCGCCCAGGGCATCGTCTCCGCCCTCCGTTCCGTACGTTCCGCGACCCGAAGGCTCTCCCATGGCCGCTTCTGACACCAGCAGACGCACTCCCGTCCCGTGGGTGGCGATGTACCACTCCGTCGACGACTGCCCCGAGGACCCTTACCAGATCACCGTCACACCCGAACGGCTGGAGAAGCAGCTGATGTGGCTGCGCCGGCGCGGACTGCGCGGCGTCTCCATGGGCCGGCTCCTCGCCGCCCGCGCCGAGGGCAAGGGCCGCAATCTCGTCGGTCTCACCTTCGACGACGGCTACGCCGACTTCCTCACCGACGCCCTGCCCGTGCTGCGCCGCCACCGCTGCAACGCCACCCTCTTCGTGCTGCCCGGCCGACTCGGCGGCGACAACGCCTGGGACCCGCTGGGCCCGCGCAAGCCCCTGCTGACCGCCGACGGCATCTGCCGCGCGGCCTACGAGGGCGTCGAGATCGGCTCGCACGGCCTCACCCACGTCGACCTCACCCGGGCCGACGACCTCACCCTCAAGGCGGAGACCGTCGAGAGCCGCGCCGCCCTCACCGCGCTCCTCGGCACCGAGGTCGCCGGCTTCTGCTACCCGTACGGGACGATCGACCGGCGCGCCATGAACGCCGTACGCGAAGCCGGTTACAGCTACGCCTGCGCGATCGACCCCGGGAAGCTCAACGGCCTGCACGCACTTCCCCGTGTGCACATCGGGGAGAACGACAACGCGCTGCGCCTGCTCCTGAAGTACCGGCTGCACCGGTTGCGCCGGCGTCCCGTCGAGGGGCTGCGGTGAAGGCGCTGCACATCATCACGGGGCTGGGCGTCGGCGGCGCCGAGCAGCAACTGCGGCTGCTGCTGCGCCACCTGCCGGTCGACTGCGACGTGGTGACGCTGACGAACCCGGGGTCGGTCGCCGACGGGCTGACCGCGGACGGGGTGCGGGTCGTGCACCTCGGCATGGCCGGCAACCGCGACCTCGGCGCGCTGCCGCGGCTGGTCCGGCTCATCCGCTCCGGCGGCTACGACCTCGTCCACACCCACCTCTACCGGGCCTGCGTCTACGGCCGGCTAGCGGCGCGGCTCGCGGGGGTGCGCGCCGTCGTCGCCACCGAACACTCCTTGGGCGCCTCGCAGTTGGAGGGGCGGAAACTGACCTCCGGGGTGCGTGCGCTCTACCTCGCCAGCGAGCGGTTGGGCCGCACCACGGTCGCCGTCTCCCCCACCGTCGCCGACCGGCTGCGCAGCTGGGGCGTCCCGGCCCCGCGGATCGAGGTCGTCCCCAACGGCATCGACCTGGCCCGGTTCCGCTTCGACCCCGACGCCCGCCACCGCACCCGACGGCGCCTCGGCCTGCCCGACGACGCCTACGTCATCGGCGGCATCGGACGCCTCACGACCGCCAAACGCTTCGACGTCGTCCTGCACGCCCTCGCCCGGCTCCCCGCCGACCACTGGCTGCTGCTGGTCGGCGGGGGCCCCGAGGAGAACGTGCTGCGGCGCACCGCGCACGAGGCGGGGGTCGCCGACCGTGTCCTGTTCACCGGCGAACGCCCCTACGTCCCGGACGGCGCCCCCGGCCCGGACCTGCCCTCCCTCACCTCCGCCATGGACCTGTTCGTCTCCCCCTCCCCCGAGGAGACCTTCGGCCTGGCCATCGTGGAGGCGCTGGCCTGCGGGCTGCCCGTGCTCTACGCCTCCTGCCCCGCGATCGAGCACCTGCCCGCCCGGGCGACGGCGGGCGCCCGCCGGGTGAGCGGCGGCGCCGAGGCGTTCGCCCGCGCGCTGACCGAGGCGCGCGCCGGGGCCTTCGGCCCGCGCACCGCGCCCGAGGCGGCCCGCCACTACGACATCACCCGCAGCGCCGCCCGGCTCATGGACGTGTACGCGGCCACCGTGTCCGGACCACCCCGGCTCTTCCCAACTACCCCGACACCCCAGGGAGTCAGTTCCCCATGACCGAGAACCCCCGTCGTCCTGCCGCCCCGCGCCGCGCCAGGATGCTCCCGCCGTGGTCCCTGCTCGCCGCCGGCGCCGTCGCCGGCGGCCTGCTCGGCGGCGTGTACGGGGCCGTCGAGCCGCCCGTGTACACGGCCACCGCCTATGTCGTCGCCGTCCCCACCGAGAAGTCCGACCCGGCGTCCGCGCTCGGCTTCGCGCAGGCCTACGGCCGGGTCGCCACCCAGCTCGCGGTGCTCGGGGACGCGCAGGTGTGGGCGGGCGTGCCGGTGAAGACGCTCCAGCGCGGTGTACAGACGGCGACCTCGCCGGACGCCCCGATGGTCTCGATCACGGCGACGTCCTCGCGTCCCGACCTGGCCGCCGACATGGCCAACGCGGTCTCCCGCTCGCTGACCCAGCACGCGAAGAGCTCGCAGGCCACCACCAACGTCGAGCTCCAGCAGTTCGCCCGCGCGGTCGAGCCGACCGACCCCTCCTCGGCGTCCCCCGTGGTGACCGCTCTGGTCGGGGCGAGCGCGGGCGGGCTGCTCGGCGCTCTGGTGCTGCTGGTGCGGCCGAAGCGGGCCCGGCAGGAGGAGGCGGCGCGTCCTGCCGCCGTCCCCGGCCCGGCCGTCGCCGCCGACGCGCACGGAACGCTGTGAAACCGACGTTCACCACCGAACTCGTCACGGACGAACAGGCCTTCGCCGCCCTCGCCCCCGCCTGGGGCCGCCTGTACCAGCGGTGCGCGACGGCCACCCCGTTCCAGAGTCACGCCTGGCTGCACTCGTGGTGGCTGTCGTACGGCAGGCGCGGGCGACTGCGTCTGCTGCTGGTCCGCGACGGCGGTGACCTCGTGGCCGCCGCCCCGCTGACGGCCGTCCGCCGGCCGCTGCCGGCGCTGGTGCCGCTCGGCGGGGCGATCTCGGACTACGGGGACGTCCTCGTCGACGACGCACACGGCGAGCGGGCCGTCGCCGCGCTCACCGAGGGCCTCGCGACGGCCGCCCGCACCGCGCTGATCGACTTCCGCGAGGTGCGGCCGGGCGGCGCGGTGGAGCAGGTCTACGAGCGCTGGCACGGGCCGCGGCGCCGGGTGAGCGACTCGACGTGCCTGGAGCTGCCGGCCGTCCCCATGGACGAGTTGGTGGCCCGGCTGCCGTCGGCGAAGGCCCAGCGGGTGCGTGCCAAGCTGCGCAAGCTGACCGCGCTGGGCGTGGAGCGTCAGGTCGTCTGCCCGGAGGACGTGGACTCGGCGCTGCGCCGGCTCCTGGAACTGCACCAGTTGCAGTGGCAGGGCCGGAAGGTGACCGGCGAGCATCTGCGCTCCCGCTTCTGTGAGCATCTGGTGCGCTCGGTCGGCCCGATGGTGCGTTCCGGGGACGCGGTGGTCACCGAGTTCCGGCTGGACGACGACGTGGTGGCCGTCGATCTGACGCTGCTGTCGCGCCGCCTGGCCGGGGGCTATCTCTACGGCGCCCATCCCCGGCTGCGGGAACGCAAGGCGGACGTGGCGGTGATGCTGCTCGACGCGTGCGCCGAGCACACCCGGGGCGGCGGGCACGCCGCGCTGAGCCTGCTGCGCGGCAACGAGCCCTACAAGCATCACTGGCGGCCCGAGCCGGTCGTCAACCAGCGGCTGCTGCTGGCCCGTCGGCGTACCGCGCCGCTGCTGTCGGCGGTCGTCTGCGACGTGGCCGCCCGGCGGCGGGGCAAGGAGCTGCTGCTCCGGCTGGAGCAGCGGAAGGAGCGTGACGGTGGCGGCAGGTCCTGACGTGGGCCGGCCGCCACCGCACCGCGGTTCACCGGTTGCGCGACCACCAGTCCAGGCGGACGCAGAGCTTGCCGCCGAGCCAGTACTCGACCCAGTCGCCGAGGTCCATCGGCGCGCAGTTCACCGGGGGTTCGGCAGTGGGCTCGGTCGTGGGCTCGGTCGTGGGCGGTTGTGTGGTGGGGTCCGTCGTGGTCGGCTCGTCGGTGCGGCCGGACAGGAGCGAGCGGTACACCTCGGACGACCGCGGGTTCTGCCGGCACTGCCAGACGCCGTGCGGGCAGTAGTCGGTCAGCGTGTTGTACAGCGGTTTGTGCTCGTCCATCCAGGCGAGCATGCGCCGCATGTATTCGGCGTTGTCACCGTTGCGGAAGAGTCCCCATTCGGGATAGGAAATGGGCTTGCCGTGGGATCTGGCGAATTCCACGTGTTCCTGGAGCCCGTAGGGTTCTTTCACCTGCTCGTCGAAGGACAGCCCGGTCGGCTGGTCGTACGAGTCCATTCCGATGATGTCGACGGTGTCGTCCCCCGGATAACACTGGGTCCAGGGAACGGCGTCCTTGCCGCGGGTCGGCGTGAAGTCGAACCTGAATTTCTGGCCCGGCACCGAACGCATCGTGGAGACGATCCTGTTCCAGTACTTCTTCCAGGCCTCCGGGTCCGGCCCGCAGCGATGGGTGTACGTGATGCCGTTCATCTCCCAGCCGAGCACGATCACGGTGTCCGGCACCTTCAGCGCGACGAGCCGTTCGGCGAGAGCCCTGAAGTGGTGATCGAACTCCCCGGCCGCGCCCAGCCGCAGCAGCCTGCGCACCTCGGTGTCGGACACGCCCTCCTCGTTGCGCTCCATCATGGGCACGTTGAGGACGAACATCCGGTCGTCCTTCGCCAGCCGCCAGTGCGCCCACGCGTCGAGGAAGCCGGGCGGGCCCTCGATGTTGCGCCAGCGGTCGCCCGGCAGGTAGGTGTGGGCGACGCGCAGCTCGGCGCCGCCGAGCCAGGCGCTGAGCTGGGCGATGCGGGCCACGCCCCGGGCGCCGTAGTCGAGGTAGGCGCCGAAGGCGGGGGGGACCTTCGCGGGCAGGGTGGACGCGGTGGCGGTGGGGACCGGGGTGGGGGTCTCCGCCGGGGTCGCCGAGGCCTGCGGGGTCTCCGAGGCCTGCGGGGTCACGGACGTCACCGGGATCACGGGCGTCACCGGGGCAACCGGGGTGACCTGGGCCGCAGGGGTCGCCCCCGGCACGGGGACGACCGGGTCGGCCGCCGCGGGCGCCTGTGCGACGACCGCGGGTGCCGGGATGTTCGGGACGGTCGGGGTGGGAGCGGGAGGATCGGCGACCCGCACCACCCCCGCACCCGCGGCGAATCCAGGTCCGGACGCCAGGGCGGCCGAGGCCGCGACCGCCGCCGCGACGACGGCCAGCCGCCGGGTGCGCACGCGTCGCTGCTGTGGGGCCATGCCTGCTCCCTTCTCCACTCTCGCGTAACGCGCACTGCTCGCGCATTACTGACACTCAGTCATATGAAAGTCACAAGAAGAGGAATCTCGCCACCGCCGTTAGGGCTTTCGAGCGCCTCGATCGCCCGAATCGGTGAACCGAACCGAAGGACCCGGAGAAAAATGCCCGAGTCGCTGCTCGACACCCGCGTCCCCGCCGTCCTCCTGCGAATCGACCGGAATCCCTTTCACCACGGAACGCTGGGTGCCGTGCGCTCGCTCGGCAGAGCCGGAATCGACGTGCACGTGGTCGCCGACTCCACGGGAAGCCCCATCCGCACATCCCGTTTCGTCCGCCAGTTGCATCCCCCGCCGCCACCCGCCGCCGCCCCCGACGACATCGCCGCCGTCCTGATGCGGGTGGCCGCCCGCATCAAAAGGCCCGCTGTCCTGATCCCCATGGACGACGCGGGCGCGGTCGCGGTGGGCCGGCTGCGCAAGGAGCTGGCGCCCGCCTATCTGCTGCCGCAACAGCCCGGCGCGGTGCCCGAACGGGTCGCCGACAAAGCGGAACTGGCCGATCTGTGCGCGGCGGCGGGCGTGCCGCACCCGCTCACGGTCGTCCCCGACAGCGCGACGCAGGCCGCCTCCGCCGCCTGGCGGCTCGGCCTGCCGGTGGTGGCGAAGTGGAGCCGACCCTGGCTGCTGCCCGCCGACTCGGGGCTGCGCAGCACGGCCGTGGTGCGCTCCCCACAGGAGGCGCGCGACCTGTACCTGCGCACCGAGGACGCCGGCAGCAGGCTGCTGTTGCAGACCTTCCTGCCGCCTGGGCCAGACCGCGACTGGTTCGTCCACGGGTACGTCGACCGCTCCGGCGCGGTCGGCGGCGGCGGGCCGGGCCGCAAGCTGTGCGCCTGGCCGCGCGACGCGGGGCTCACCGCGGTGGGCGAGTGGACCGAGAACCCGCAGGTGCAAACGCTGGCCGAGCGGCTCACCGGCGAACTCGGCTACCGGGGCATCTTCGACCTCGACTTCCGGCGCTGCGGCCTGACGGGCGACTACCACCTGCTCGACTTCAACCCGCGCCCCGGCGCCCAGTTCCGGCTCTTCGCCGACGGCGCGGGGCTGGACGTCGTACGCGCGCAGCACCTGGATCTGACGCACCGTCCGCTGCCGGCCGGGGCGCCGCTGCCGGGGCGGTCGTTCGTGGTGGAGAACTACGCGCCGCTGGCCGCGCTGCGGCCGGCGCGCACCGGCCGCGAACTGGCCTGGCACGCGGGCGACGACACCGCACCCGGCCGGGCCATGTGGGGCCTGTGGGGCGCCCATGTCGCACGCCGGCTGCTCGACCGGGCGCGCCGGCTCGGCCCGCCGAGCACGGTCGGAGCAGGCCCCCGCGTCATCCGCCAGGCACCCCCGCCCCCGGCGTCCCGGACCGACCTGACTGATCTGGCCGACCTGGCCGACCTGGCCGACCTGGCCAAAACGACCGAACCGACCGAACCGACCGACGACGAGAAAGCGAGCAGTTGCTGATGTACGACCTGCTGGTGGTGGGCGCGGGCCCGTACGGCCTGTCCATCGCGTCCCACGCCGCGGCCGCCGGGCTGAGCCTGCGCGTCTTCGGCCGACCGATGGCCTCCTGGCGCGACAACATGCCGGGCGGGATGTTCCTCAAGTCCGAGCCGTGGGCCTCCAACCTCTCCGACCCCGCGGCCCGCTGGCGGCTCGACGTCTACTGCGAGACCCAGGGCGTCACGGCCCGGCACGGGGAGCCGATCCCGGTCGAGATGTTCGCCGAGTACGGCCTGTGGTTCGCCCGCAACGCCGTCCCGGACGTCGACGAGCGCACGGTCACCCGGATCGCGGCCCGGCCGGGCGGCTTCGAGGCGGTCACCGAGGACGGCGAGACCGTCCAGGCCCGGACGGTCGCCCTCGCCGTCGGTGTGATGCCGTTCGTCGAGATCCCGGCCGCCCTGCACGGCCTCTCCCCCGACCTCGTCACGCACAGCAGCCACCACGGCGACCTCGGCCGCTTCCACGGCCGTGACGTCACGGTGATCGGCGGCGGCCAGGCCGCCCTGGAGACGGCCGCCCTGCTCGCCGAACAGGACACCCGGGTAAGGGTGTTGGCCCGCGCCGACCGGCTGCGCTGGAACGACGTGCCGCCGCCCTGGGAGCGCCCGTGGTGGCAGTCGGCCCGCTCCCCGCACAGCGGACTGGGCCCCGGCTGGCGCAACTGGTTCTACGCCGAACGCCCCGGCCTCTACCGCCGCCTCCCGGAGCCGACCCGGGCACGGATCGCGGCGACGGCGCTCGGACCGGCCGGCGCCTGGTGGGTGCGGGACCGGGTCGAGGGCTCCGTGGAGGTGCGCCTGGACCACGAGGTGACGGCGGCACGGGCGGTGCCGGGCGGGGTGCGGCTGGAGGTCACGGGAGCGGACTCCTTCGAGACCGAGCACGTGATCGCGGCCACCGGCTTCAAGGCGACCCGTGACCGGCTCGGACTCCTCTGCGGCGACCTGCGCGGTGCACTGGCCACCGTGGCCGACGGCTCCCCCGAGGTGGGCCGGGACTTCGAGTCGTCCCACCCCGGCCTGTTCATGGCCGGCCTGGTGACGGCGGCGGGCTTCGGCCCGGCGATGCGCTTCGTCCACGGCGCGACCTTCACCTCGGGCGCCCTCGTCCGAGGCGTCCGGCGCCGGCTGCGCACGGGCGTGCCGAGCGGCGCGATCCCGGCGCCGGGTCGGCACGGGGCTGCGGAGACCGTACGGGGCTGAGCGAGGTGGCGCACGGGTGCCGGCCGCGCGGGCGGCCGGCACCCGGCACGTTCAGCGACGGGACGCTGCCCTGCCTCGCCGGTACAGGACGGCGCCGCCCCCGATGAGCAACGCGCTGACATCCGAGGCGGCCGGCAGCGTCGCGCGGTCCCCGCCGGTGTGCGGCAGCTGCGGCGGGGCGTGCCCACCGCCTGCACCTCGCCGTGGCCTCCGCAGTCGCCCCCGGCCCGTCGTCGCGGTAGCCCGAGTCGTCGTCGCCGTACTGCGCTCCGCACGACTCGGCGAGGGCGGCGGCGCCGCACAGGAGGAAGCCGGCCTTGGAACGCCCAGCAGGCTGCCCAAGGCCGACCTCGACCCAGCCGGACGGCTGGAGTGACGGCATCGTCAGTTGTTGACGCAGACGGTGCCGATACTCGGGCTCAGCAGACTGTAAAGGCCCCACGAACTGTTGCCGCACACGTTGACCTGATGATGAATCGGCAACTGGAACACGTTGCCGGAGAGGAATCCCGAGGAACCGACGGCAGCAGCGTTGGCTTCGGCGTCGGCGAAGGCCGGGGCGGCTCCTCCGAGGGCCAGGACAAGACCTGCGACAACTGCAGCGGTCTTCTTCATGTCTTTCCCTTCTCTGCGGTCATGCCGTGATGACGGTCGAAAGAACCGAGCGAGCACAACCGGAAGAGCTCGCACCATGACCTGCAGGCTACGGACGAGAGATAGACGCTGCGATAAACGGACAAACGCGTGACGAGGAGAGATCACTCGAACGCCTTCAGAGGCGGGGTGGAAACAGTTTTTTCAATGAGCCATTGGGGTGAAGTCGAGGAACCAAAGAGGGCGGCCGGAAGTTGGTCAGCACGCTCCGGTGGACGGGGCTTCTCATCGAAGGGACTTAATCAAGTGATCAAGAAGGTACTGGCCGCTGCCGCGGTCGCCGTTTCCGTCGTCGGCGCCTCCGCCGCTGCCGCCGCCCCCGCGCTCGCCACCGGCAACGACAGCGGCACCACCTCCGCCAGCGGCAACGGCGCCAGCCAGTCGTTCGGCAACTCGGCCACCTTCGGCAACATGAGCCCGCAGATGGCGCTCATCCAGGGCTCCCTCAACAAGCCCTGCCTCGCCCTGCCGACCAAGATCAACACTGCCACGTCCCCGGGCCCCGGCGCGCTGCTCCAGGACGTCCCGATCCTGTCGTCGTCGCAGAACCAGCAGTGTGTCGAGAACTCCACCCAGGCCAAGGGCGACGACCCGCTCTCGCACATTCTGGACGACATCTCGCTCCTCGCGAGCAACGGCGCGGGCAACCACTGACCCCCAAGCGTTGAACGGGGTCTTTTTTCCCGGGCCCCGGGGTATTTTCTCCGCCCGGACAGCGGGCCGCCGAACCATCGGCGGCCCGCTGTTCTAGCGTGCGGCGTGTGACAACGAAGAAGAGCCTTTGGCCACGCCGTCTGATGATTCCGGGAATCGTCCTGATCACGACCGGCGTGCTGCTCGGCAGTTCCGCACTCCCCGGCCGGGAACACGCTCCGGGCGCGATGAACATCCTGCTGATGGGCACTGACGAACGGGACACCATCAGCACCGCCGAGAAGCACGAGTTCCACGCCGGTGGACAGCCCTGCGGCTGCACGGACGTCCTCATGCTGATCCATCTCTCGGCCCGCCGGGACCGCGTCAGCGTGATCGGCATCCCCCGCGACTCCGCCGCGGAGATCCCGCCGCACCCCGCCGGGGCGGGCGGCGTGCAACGGCCTGCGCATCCGGCGAAGATCAACGCGGCCTATCAGGAGGGCGGTGCGGAGCTCGCGATCCGGACCGTCGAGTCGATGACCAGGGTGAGCATCGACCGGTTCGTCCAGGTGGACTTCCGGCGGTTCATCGACAGCGTGGACGAGGTCGGCGGCGTCGAGGTGTGCACACCTCGACGGCTCAAGGACTCCGCGACCAAGCTCGACCTCGCACCCGGCACGCACCGGCTCCACGGCGGGCAGGCCCTGCAGTACGTCCGATCGCGGCATGTCGACGACAGTGCCGACCTGGGCCGGATCCAGCGTCAGCAGCGGTTCCTCGTCCAGGCGTTGCGGGGGCTCCAGGCGGGCAGGCTGCTCACCGACCCGGTGCGCACGGGGCGCCTGGTGCGCACGCTGCTCGGGTCGGGTCCCCAGGGCTTCAGCGCGGCCGAGCTCGTGGAGCTGGCGGGCGTACTGCACCGGCTGCCGGCCTCGGCGACGGAGTTCACGACGGTGCCGATCTCCGGGTTCGCCCCGCCCGAGCTGGGCATCGGCGCGGCGCTGGCCTGGGACCGGGAGCGCACAGACGCGCTCTTCACGCAGGTGCGCGAGGACCGGCCGCTGGTGGCGAAGGGTGCGGACCCGGCGCCGAAAGACCCGCCGACCGTCCTCGGCAGCACTGTGGCGGTGCGCGGGAGCTCGTACATGTGTGCGTGAGGGGCGCGCGGCCGTCGCACGCCATGCGCTGGGCCGATCGGGGCACTGCACGCAACCCCGGGCGGGGGCGGCGCGTTGGTGATCACGCAGCTCCTCCCCCGGAGTCCGCTTTTTCGAAGGGAAAGAACATGAAGAAGCTGTGGGCAACCGCGGCGGTCGCCGCGTCCCTGGCCGGTATCGCGATCGCGGCCGCGCCTCAGGCCCTGGCCGTCGGCGACGACAGCGGCACCACCTCCGCCAGTGGCAACGGCGCCTCGTCGAAGTTCGGCAACTCGGCCACGTTCGGTGACGAGAGCCCGCAGCTCTCGCTGATTCAGGGTTCGCTGAACAAGCCCTGCCTCGCCTTGCCGAGCAAGATCAACACTGCCACGAGCCCGGGCCCCGGCGCGCTGCTCCAGGACGTCCCGATCCTGTCGTCGTCGCAGAACCAGCAGTGTGCCGAGAACTCCACCCAGGCCAAGGGCGACGACCCGCTCTCGCACGTCCTGGACGACATTTCGTTCCTCTCGGCCAATGGCGTGCACAACGGCTGAGCCGCCGCACCTGGCGTACCGCGAGACGGCGGGTCATCGGCTTTCCGATGACCCGCCGTTTCGCGTGTCGTCTTGTGTGCGGCTAGACCCCGAGTCGGCGTGCGCGGCCGATGGCGTTCGCGAGGTCGCTCACCTGCTTGTCCTCGGTCTTCTTCGCCAACGCCTCGGCTCGGTCGGCGAGTTCGGACAGGCTGGGGGCGTCCGGGAGGGGGTGGTCGCCCTCGCGCAGGGCGTCGGCGAAGTAGGCGGCGGCAGCGGTGACCTGGAAGCGGACGGATGCGTCGGCGAGGTCGTCGTGCAGGGCGCCGGTCTCGAGTTGGCCGGTGGTCTCGTGCGGGGTGCGGGTGTCGGGGTCGAGCCAGCGGACGGTGGCGGTGGCGAGGTGGCCGTCGGCGCCCGGCCTGGTGCGGACGGCGTAGAGGGCGGTGACCGTGTGGCCGGGGCCGACCTCGCCGCCGTCGACGCGGTCGTCGCGGAAGTCGTCGTCGGCGACGCGGCGGTCGTCGTAGCCGACGAGGCGGAAGTCGGCGACCGTCTCGGGGTCGAAGGCGACCTGGGCCTTGGCGTCGCGGGCGGTCAGGTCGACGTTCTGCGGGAGGTCGGTGGAGAAGACCTTGGTCGCGTCGGCCTCGGTGGCGACGTAGGCGGTGTGGCCGTCGCCCTTGTCGGCGAGGCGTTCCATCAGGGCGTCGCCGTAGTCGCTGCCGACGCCGACGCCGAAGAGGGTGATGCCGTGTTCGCGGCGGGCGGTGTCGATGCGTTCCAGGATGTCGTCGGCGTCGGTGTCCCCGGTGTTGGCGAGGGCGTCGGAGACGAGGACGACGCGGTTGGTGGCGCCCTTGCGCAGGCCCTCGACGGCGGTGGCGTAGCCGGTCTCGACGCCGGCGCCGAGGTTGGTGGAGTCGTCGGGCTCCAGGTCGTCGACGGCGTCGTGGACGCGGTCGCGGCCGTGGTCGCCGAGGCGGGTCATGGGCAGGACGGTCTCGGCCTCGCCGCTGAAGGTGACGATCGCGACGGAGTCGTCGTCGCGCAGTCGGTCGGTCATCGTGTTCAGGGAGGACTTGGCGAGGTCCAGGCGGCCGGGTTCGCCCATCGAGCCGGAGACGTCGATGACGAAGGTGAGGGCGGCGGGCGGGCGTTCGGCCTGCTTCTTGGCGGGGCGGGTGGCGAGGCCCACGCGGACCAGGGACCAGTCGTCGTCGCCGGTGCGGGCGCCGTCGACGGTGACGGAGAAGCCGTTGCCGTCGGGGCGTTCGTAGTCCTGGCGGAAGCTGTTGACGAACTCCTCGGGGCGGACGGTCGAGGGGTCCGGGCGGCGGCCGTCGGCGAGGGTGCGGCGGACGTAGCCGTAGGACGCCGTGTCGACGTCGAGGGCGAAGGTGGAGAGGTGGTCGGGGTCGGCCTCGTCGTTCTCGGCCGCGTCGTCCTCGGTGCCGCGGGGTGCGCTCGGCGCGGGGAAGGCCTGGCCGCCCCGCGCTCCGTCCGAGGCCTTGCTGCCGCCGGAGTCGCCCGCGCCGCAGCCGGTGAGGAGCAGGGCGGTGGCCGCCGTGAAGGCGAGCAGTCGTGGCGTGCGGTGCGTCTTCATGTCCTGTGCCCCCTGTTTCCGTCGACGTCTGTGACTGTGACGGGACAGGGGGCCGGAACGTGCGCCACGGGGTGTTTCGGATATGTCTCGAAGTGGGCACGGGGGCCGGTCTTCGAGACCGGTGGGTGATCCTCCGGTGACCTAGGAGACGACGTCCTTGCGGGCGAAACCGCGGAAGGCCAGGGCGAACAGGACCAGGGCGTACGTTACGGAGACGGCGGCGCCCTGGATCATGCCGGACCACTCGGGGGTGGGCTGGACGGCGTCGGCCCAGGCGAACTGCCAGTGGGCGGGCAGGAAGTCGCGCCAGTCGCCGAGGGCGGTGACGGCGTCCAGGACGTTGCCGACGATGGTCAGGCCGACCGCGCCGCCGACCGCGCCGAGGGGGGCGTCGGTCTTCGTCGAGAGCCAGAACGCCAGCCCCGCGGTGACCAGTTGGGAGACGAAGACGTACCCGACGACGACCACGAGCCGCCCGGCCGCGGTGCCCGAGTCGAGGGCGCCGCCCGTGGGGAGTTCCAGCGGTCCCCAGCCGTAGGCGGCGGTGCCGACGGCGAGGGCGACGACCGGCAGCAGGACCATCGCGGCCAGGCTGAGGCCGAGGCCCACGACGAGCTTGGACCACAGCAGGCGGGCCCGGGGCACGGGCGCGGCGAGCAGATAGCGCAGGGAGGACCAGCCGGCCTCCGAGGCGACGGTGTCCCCGCAGAACAGGGCGACCGGGATGACGAGCAGGAAGCCCGCCGACACGAACAGGTTGACCGCGGCGAAGTTGGCGCCGGACGCGGTGGCCGTGTCCATCAGGGTGACCTGGCCGTTGCGGCCGCCGGGCTCGCCGCCGATCGCGAACGCGATGAGCAGGACGAACGGCAGGACGGCGAGGACGGCGCCCATGACCAGCGTGCGGCGGCGCTTGAGCTGGCGGACCAGCTCGACGCGCAGCGGCAGGGTGCGGCCTGCCTGGTAGCCGGAGGCGACCTCGGTGAGGGTGCTCATGCGGAACCTCCGATCAGGGTGAGGAAGGCGTCCTCCAGGCGGCGGTGCGGGCCGACCGCCGTGACCGGCACGTCGAGCCGGACGAGTTCGGCGACCAGGCGCTGGGCGGTGCCGTCGGCGTCCAGGCGGACCAGCAGGCCCTCGTCGGCGGGGGCCGCGGAGGCCACGCCGGGCAGGGCGGCGATCTTCTCGACGATCGGCTCCTCGACGGGGCCGGCGGTGCCGACGAGGAGGGTGTCGCCGGAGCCGACGATCTCGGCGACCGGGCCGGCCTGGACCAGCTTGCCGCGGTCCATGACTACGAGGTGCGTACAGGACTGCTCGACCTCGGACAGGAGGTGACTGGAGACGATCACCGTGCGGCCGGCGGCCGCGTAGCGGATCATCACCTCGCGCATCTCGCGGATCTGCGGCGGGTCGAGGCCGTTGGTCGGTTCGTCGAGGATGAGCAGGTCCGGCAGGCCCAGCATCGCCTGGGCGATGGCCAGGCGCTGGCGCATGCCCTGGGAGTAGGTGCGCACCGCGCGGGCGAGGGCGTCGCCGAGGCCGGCGATCTCCAGGGCCTCCGCGAGGCAGGCGTCCTCGGCGGGCCGGCCGGTGGCCTGCCAGTACAGCTCCAGGTTCTCCCGGCCGGTGAGGTGCGGGAGGAAGCCGGCGCCCTCGACGAAGGAGCCGACGCGGGAGAGGACGGGGGCGCCCGGGCGGATGGCGTGACCGAAGACGCGGATCTCGCCGTCGTCGGGCTTGATCAGGCCCATCAGCATGCGCAGTGTCGTCGTCTTGCCCGCGCCGTTCGGGCCGAGCAGGCCGAGGACCTGGCCCTTCTCGACGCGGAAGGAGAGGTCGCGGACGCTGTAGCGGTCGCCGTTCGCGTACTTCTTGCTCAGGTCGGTGATCTGCAGCGGGACCTCGGCGAGCGCCGGGTCGGGGGCGGGCATGGCGGTGCGGCGGCGGGCCGTCAGCAGCAGGGCCAGCGCCACGCCCGCGCCCGCGAGGGGCAGCCACCACACCCAGGACGGGAGAGGGGCGGCCGCGGTCGTCACGGCCGGGGCGGTCGGGACCTTGAGGTCGCCCTTCAGGGACACGGTGTACGTCGCCGGGGTCACCGGGGAGGCGTAGCCGAGGTCGGTGGAGGCGAGGACCAGGCGCAGGCGGTGGCCGTCGTCGACCTTGTGGTCGATGGCCGGGAGCGTGATCGTGACGTCCTTGCCGGCCTTGGCGCCCTCGACGCGGACCGGGGCGACGAGCTGGGAGGGCAGCACCTGCTGGGCGCCGTCGGCGCCGACGTCGTAGACCTTGGCGAAGAGGACGGCCTGGTCGGACGTCGACTTCACGTGGACGGTGACCGTCGGGGAGCCGGTGATGCGCAGGTCGCCGGTGACCCGCGCGGAGTCGAAGGCGGCGAACTGGCCCGGGAAGTCGAGGGAGACTCCGACGCCGAGGGAGGACAGCTGGGAAAGACCGCCGCCGCCGAGACCGGGCAGGGCGGAGACGGCGGGCGGGCTCGCGCCGGCCGGGTTGGCGAAGGACTGCTCCTCGCGGCGGCCGGTCAGCTCGAAGGTGCGCTCGCCGCTCTCCAGGCCGGGGTAGCTGTCCGCGCTCGCGCCCCTGAGCAGGGCGGCGCCGTCGGTGGAGTCGACTCCTCCGGTGCGGGTGACGCGGAAGGCGGGGCCGGTGCCGGCGGACTTGTCGTCCTTCAGGTACCGGTCGAACCAGGACCGCACCCGGGTCTGTACGCGGCTCGCCTCCAGGTCGCCGCCGTCGTGGCCGCCCGCGATCCAGTCGACGTCGACGGGCGCGCCGTTCGCGCGGATCGCCTTCTCGGCGGCGTCGGACTGGGCGAGGGTGAAGAGGGAGTCGGTCTGGCCCTGGATGAGGAGGGTGGGGACCTTGATGCGGTCGGCGACGGCCGACGGGGAGCGCTCTTCGAGCAGCTTGCGGGCGGCGGCGTCGGGGGCGCCGGACTCGGCCACCCGGTCGTACATCGCGGCCAGCGCGGGTTCGAAGTGGGCCGCGCCGCCGCCGGTGTTGAAGAAGATGCCGGCCCACAGCTTCTTGAAGACACCGTCGGGGAACAGCGCGTCCGCGAGGTTCCAGTAGGTGATCGAGGGGGCGATGGCGTCGACGCGGGCGTCGTACCCGGCGGCGAGCAGGGAGATCGCGCCGCCGTAGGAGGCGCCGGCCACGCCGACGCGCGGGTCGCCGGCCTTGTCGAGCTGGACCTGCGGCTGCTTCGCCAGCCAGTCGATCAGCTGGGAGACGTCGGCGACCTCGCCCTTCGGGTCGTTCAGGCCGATCTTGCCGGTGGACTCGCCGAAGCCGCGCGCGGACCAGGTCAGCACCGCGTATCCGTCGCGGGCGAGCTTCTCGGCCTGCTGCCGGACGTCGTCCTTGCTGCCGCCGAAGCCGTGTCCGAGGAGGACGGCGGGGCGGCGGCCCGAGCCGCCGGCGGTGAAGTAGGAGGTGTCCAGGCGTACGCCGTCCACCGCCATGACCCGGTCGGCGCGGTGTACCTGCGGTGCGTCGTCGGAGGCGACGGCCGCCGTCCATGTGCCGGCGCCGGCGAGCACGACGACGGCGGCCCCGGCGGCCAGCAGCCTCCGGGGCCCCCGAAGCAGCCCTCGCAGTCGGGGCGGTCGAAGATCCATGCTTCAACGGTACGGGGTGAAACTGTCGGGGCGTTGTCGACCGGGGACCGAACTGCGGGCCCTCCCCGGGGCGTACGCGCCCCCGCCTGCGTACTCCAGCCGCAGTACCGGCCCTGCGTGTCCACGGGGACGGCGGCGGAAAACCTGCGGACATTCAGGACGCGGACATGTCAGTGTGACCCGTTAGAGTCGCCGGGTCACAGACGACACACAGGGGTGGGGACGAATGAAGCTGAAGTACGGTGCTGCCTGGGCAGGGGTCACGGCGGCGGTGCTGGTGACGACCGCGGGGTGCGGCACGGAGGCGGCCAAGGGGGCGGCCAAGGCCGTGGACCCGAGCGCGGCGATCAAGGCGGCGCTGGCGCGGGCCACCGACCGGACCGACCAGCTGGGCTCGGCGGAGGTCAGGATGAGCACCGACGTCGGCACGGGCACCCCGGTCGCCATGAACGGCACCTATTCCTGGGGCGACGGCGTGGCGATGGACATCCAGATGGACACCAAGGCCGCGAACATGCAGCAGCTCCAGGACAGTGCGACGATCCGGATGCTGTTCGTGGACGGCGCCTACTACTACGACGTCGACCCCCAGCCCTCCGGCCCGCTCAAGGGCAAGGAGTGGATGAGGATCGACGCGTCGGTGCTGTTCGGCGACAAGGGCGCCCAGGCGTTCACCGGGAGCGGCGGGGGCAACCCGGCGGCCTCGATGAAGTCCCTCAAGTACGCCAACGACGTCGAGGACCTCGGCAAAGAGACCGTCGACGGGCGCAGTACGACCCACTACCGGGCCGTCGTAGACCAGGCGCAGATGGGGAAGTTCAAGGAGGCCTACGGCAGTGACGGCATGAGCTCGCTGACCGGCGGGGCCGAATCGATGACGCTGGACGTGTGGCTCGACGGCAAGGACCTGCCGGTCCGCCTGAAGGAGCAGATCGGCAAGGTGAACGTGACCATGGACTTCGACAAGTTCGGCGCCACCGCCGCGGTCAAGGCCCCGCCGGCCGCGCAGACCGCCGACCTCACCGAGGCGATGAAGAACAGCCAGAAGCAGCAGAGCTGAACCCGGACACGGCGGTGTCCTGCCTCCCCTTCGGAGAGGCAGGACACCGTGCCGCCTCAGTGGTTGCGCGGGAAGCCCAGGTCGACGCCGGCGGGGGCGTCGGCCGGGTCGGGCCAGCGGGTGGTGACGACCTTGCCGCGGGTGTAGAAGTGCGTGCCGTCGTTGCCGTAGATGTGGTGGTCGCCGAAGAGGGAGTCCTTCCAGCCGCCGAAGCTGTGGTAGCCGACGGGGACCGGGATCGGGACGTTCACGCCGACCATGCCGGCCTCGATCTCCAGTTGGAAGCGGCGGGCCGCGCCGCCGTCCCGGGTGAAGATCGCGGTGCCGTTGCCGAAGGGGGAGCTGCTGATCAGCGCCACGCCCTCTTCGTAGGTGTCCACGCGGAGCACGCACAGCACCGGGCCGAAGATCTCGTCCTGGTAGGCCTTCGCGGTCGTCGGCACCTTGTCGAGGAGCGAGATGCCGATCCAGTGGCCGTCCTCGAAGCCCTCGACCGTGTGGCCGGTGCCGTCGAGGACGACCTCGGCGCCCTCGGCCGCCGCGCCCGTCACGTACGACGCCACCTTGTCGCGGTGGACGGCGGTGATCAGCGGGCCCATCTCGCTCGTCGGGTCGTTGCCGGGACCGATCTTGATCTTCTCGGCGCGCTCGCGGATCTTCTCCACCAGCTCGTCGCCGATCGCGCCGACCGCCACGACCGCGGAGATCGCCATGCAGCGCTCGCCCGCCGAACCGTACGCGGCGGACACGGCGGCGTCGGCGGCCGCGTCCAGGTCCGCGTCCGGGAGGACCAGCATGTGGTTCTTCGCGCCGCCGAGGGCCTGGACGCGCTTGTGGTTCGCGGCGGCGGTGGTGTGGATGTAGCGGGCGATCGGGGTCGAGCCGACGAAGGACACCGCCTTGACGTCGGGGTGCTCCAGGAGACGGTCGACGGCTGCCTTGTCGCCGTTGACGACGTTGAACACGCCGTCGGGCAGGCCCGCCTCGGCCAGCAGCTCGGCGAGCTTGAGGGAGGCGGAGGGGTCCTTCTCGGACGGCTTCAGCACGAACGTGTTGCCGCACGCGATGGCGATCGGGAACATCCACATCGGGACCATCGCCGGGAAGTTGAACGGCGTGATGCCGGCGACGACGCCCAGCGGCTGACGGATGGACGAGACGTCCACGCGGCTGGCCACCTCGGTCGACAGCTCGCCCTTCAGCTGCACGGTGATCCCGCACGCCAGGTCGACGATCTCCAGCCCGCGCGCGACCTCGCCCAGCGCGTCGCTGTGCACCTTGCCGTGCTCGGCGGTGATCAGCTCGGCGATCGCGTCCCGGTTCGCGTCCAGCAGCGCCCGGAACTTGAACAGGATGGTGCTGCGCTTGGCCAGCGAGGACGTGCCCCAGGTGGCGTAGGCGTCCTTGGCGGCGGCCACGGCCGCGTCGACCTCGTCGACGGTCGCGAACGCGACCTTCGTGGTGACCGCGCCGGTCGCCGGGTCGGTGACGGGTCCGTAGGTACCCGACGCGCCCTCGACGGGCTTGCCGCCGATCCAGTGGTTGACGATCTTCGTCATGACCGAGTACTCCTTCACAGATGGTGGCGTCGGGTAGAGACGTGCCGTTCGTACAGCTCTCGTGCCTTCACCGCGGACGGTCGGGTCGCGGTTTCGGCGACAGGTACATCCCACCAGGCCTGCGCCGGCGGCGGGCCCGACACAGTGTCGGCCGTTTCGGTCTCGACGTAGACACAAGTGGGAGTGTCGGCGTGGCGCGCCTCGGCGAGGGCCTCGCGCAGTTCGCGGACGGTCTTCGCGCGCAGCACGCGCATGCCCAGGCTCGCCACGTTGGCGGCCAGGTCGACGGGGAGCGGCGCGCCCGTGAAGGCGCCGTCCTCGGAGGCGAAGCGGTACGCGGTGCCGAACCGCTCACCGCCGACGGACTCCGAGAGCCCGCCGATCGACGCGTAGCCGTGGTTCTGCACGAGCAGGATCTTGATCGCGATCCCCTCCTGCACGGCCGTCACGATCTCCGTCGGCATCATCAGGTAGGTGCCGTCGCCGACCAGCGCCCAGACGTTGCGCTCGGGAGCGGCCAGCTTCACGCCGATCGCGGCCGGGATCTCGTACCCCATGCAGGAGTAGCCGTACTCCAGGTGGTACTGGTCCCGGGAGCGCGCCCGCCAGAGTTTGTGCAGGTCGCCGGGGAGCGAACCGGCCGCGTTGATGATCACGTCCGACTCGTCGGCGAGGGCGTCGAGCGCGCCGAGCACCTGCGGCTGCGTCGGGCGGACGTCGGGCTCGTCGGCCTCGTAGCAGGCGTCGACGCGCTGCTCCCAGCGCTCCTTGTCCTCGGAGTACTCGCTGACGTACGCGTCCGCGACCCGGTGGTCGTGCAGTCGGAGCGCCGCGGTCAGCTCGCCCAGGCCGCTGCGGGCGTCCGCCACGAGGGGCAGACCGGCGAGCTTGTGGCCGTCGAAGGAGGCGATGTTGAGGTTGAGGAAGCGGACGCCGTCCCCCTGGAACAGGGTGTTGGACGCCGTGGTGAAGTCGGTGTAGCGGGTGCCCACGCCGATGATCAGGTCCGCGGTGCGGGCGAGTTCGTCGGCGGTGGCGGTGCCGGTGTGGCCGACGCCGCCCACGTCCTGCGGATGGTCGTAGCGCAGGGAGCCCTTGCCGGCCTGGGTGGACGCGACCGGGATGCCGGTGGCCTCGGCGAACTCGGCGAGAGCCTCTTCGGCGCGGCTGTGGTGCACGCCGCCGCCCGCGACGACGAGCGGACGCCGCGCCGACCTGATCGCCCGGACCGCCTCGGCGAGTTCGGCGGGGTCCGCGCCCGGACGTCGTACGGCCCAGGTGCGCTCGGCGAAGAACTCCTCGGGCCAGTCGTAGGCCTCGGCCTGGACGTCCTGGGGCATCGCCAGGGTGACCGCGCCCGTCTCCACCGGGTCGGTGAGGACGCGCATGGCCTGCAGGGCGGCCGGGATCAGGGCCTCGGGCCGGGTGATCCGGTCGAAGTACCTCGACACCGGGCGCAGGGAGTCGTTGACCGACACATCGCCCGCGTAGGGGACCTCCAGCTGCTGGAGGACGGGGTCGGCGACGCGGGTCGCGAAGATGTCGCCGGGCAGGAGCAGGACGGGGAGGTGGTTGACGGTGGCCAGGGCGGCGCCGGTGACCAGGTTGGTCGCGCCGGGGCCGATGGACGTCGTCACCGCGTGCGTGGACAGACGGTTGGACTGGCGGGCGTACCCGACGGCCGCGTGCACCATCGACTGCTCGTTGCGGCCCTGGTGGAACGGCATGTCGTCGCCGTACTCGATCAGCGCCTGGCCGAGACCCGCGACGTTGCCGTGGCCGAAGATGCCCCAGGTCGCGCCGATCAGCCGCTGCCGTACGCCGTCGCGCTCCGTGTACTGGACGGCGAGGAAGCGGACGAGCGCCTGGGCGACCGTAAGCCTGATGGTCATCGGTAACCCTCCGTGTGGTCCGGGTGGAAGCAGATCCGCCACTCCCGGTTCTCGCCGGGGCCGGCCATGACGTTCAGGTAGTACATGGCGTGCCCGGGCTGGGCGATCGACGGGCCGTGCCAGCCGTCGGGGACGAGGACGGCGTCGCCGGAGCGGACCTCGGCGAGGACGTCGGAGCCGCCCTCGCGCGAGGGGGACACGCGCTGGTAGCCGAAACCGTGCGGGCCGTCGATCTCGAAGTAGTAGATCTCCTCGAGCTCGGCCTCCTCGCCCGGCCGGTGCTCGTCGTGCTTGTGCGGCGGGTACGAGGACCAGTTGCCGCCCGGGGTGATCACCTCGACGGCGATCAGCTTGTCGCAGTCGAAGGCGTCGGCGGAGGCGAAGTTGCGCACATGACGCAACTGGCTGCCGCTGCCGCGCTCTTCGACGGGGACCTCCGGCGCGGGGCCGTAGCGGGCGGGGAGTTGTCGCTCGCACTTCGCTCCTGCCAGGGCGAAGCGGCCTCCCGCGCCGGAGGCGATCGTGGCCTGGGCGTCCCGGGGAACGTACGCGAAGTCGGTGACCGACGCGAACACGGTTTCCCTGCCCAGGAGTTGGAACTCTTGATCCGCGGTCTGCACCGTACATCCGCCTTCCAGCGGAAGCACGATCCACTCGCTGTCGCCGGTGGTGAACGGGTGCGTGCCCCCCGGCTCCAGCTCGATGATCCGCAGGCTGCTGTAGGTCCAGCCGGCCCGCTCGGGGTCGATGTCGAGCGCGTAGTGCGCGCCGGCGGTCGCCCCCTTGGGGACGTACAGGTCGTGGTGCGGCTCCCGGTTCGTCATGCGGCCCTCACAGCAGTCCTACGGCGGTGTCCACGGCGGCGGCGACGTCCCCGTCGGCCGGGTACAGCAGCGAGCGGCCGACCACCAGGCCCCGGACGGTGGGGAGTTGCAGCGCGCCGCGCCACTTCTCGTACGCTCCGGCTTGTTCCTCAGCGGTGCCGCCGACCTCGCCGCCCAGCAGGACGGCGGGCAGCGTGGACGTCTCCATGACCTCGGCCATGTCGTCGGGGTTGTCGGTGACGGGGACCTTCAGCCAGGTGTAGGCCGAGGTGCCGCCCAGACCCGAGGCGATCGCGATCGACTTGGTGACGGCCTCGGCGGAGAGGTCGTTCTTCACCTTGCCCTCGGGGGTGCGCCGGCTGATGAACGGCTCGACGAAGAGGGGGAGTTTACGGGCGGCCATGTCGTCGATGGCGCGGGCGGTGGACTCCAGGGTGGTGAGGGAGCCCGGGTCGTCGTAGTCGATGCGCAGGAGCAGCTTGCCCGCGTCGAAGTTCAGGCGCTCGATGTCCTCGGGGCGGTGTCCGGTGAAGCGGTCGTCCAGCTCGAAGACGGAACCCTGGAGGCCGCCCCGGTTCAGCGAGCCCATGACGACCTTGCCGTCGAGGGCGCCGAGGAGCAGCAGGTCGTCCAGGATGTCGGCGGTCGCGAGGACGCCGTCCACGCCGGGGCGGGACAGTGCGAGGACCAGGCGTTCGAGCAGGTCGGCGCGGTTGGCCATGGCCAGCTTGCGGTCGCCGACGCCGAGCGCGCCCCGGGCCGGGTGGTCGGCGGCGACGATCATCAGCCGGCCGGAGTCGCCCACGAGCGGCCTGCGCGGGCGGCGGGCGGCCGCCTCGGCGATGGCCTCGGGGTACTGCGTGCGCAGCCGGACGAGTTCGGAGACGTCGACGGTCGTCACAGGACCGCTCCTGCCTCGAGCGCCGCTTCCACCTCGGCCGGCGTCGGCATCGCGGAGGAGCACTCCAGCCGGGAGGCGACGATGGCGCCGGCCGCGTTGGCGTGGCGCATGATCTTCTCCAGGTCCCAGCCGGCCAGCAGGCCGTGGCAGAGGGAGCCGCCGAAGGCGTCACCGGCGCCGAGGCCGTTGAGGACGTTCACCGGCAGCGGCGGGACCTCGGCGGACTCGCCCTTGCTGTTGACGGCCAGGACGCCCTTGGGCCCCTGTTTGACGACGGCGAGCTCGACGCCCGCGTCCAGCAGCGCCTGCGCCGCCGCCTGCGGCTCGCGCACGCCGGTGGCGACCTCCACCTCGTCGAGGTTGCCGACGGCGACGGTGGTGTGCTTCAGGGCCTCGGCGTAGAACGGGCGGGCCGCGTCCGGGTCGGACCAGAACATCGGCCGCCAGTCGAGGTCGAAGACCGTGGTGCCGGCCTTGGCCCGGTGGGCGAGGGCGGCGAGGGTCGCGGTACGGCTCGGCTCCTCGCTCAGGCCGGTGCCGGTGACCCAGAAGACGCGGGTCTCGCGGACGGCGTCGAGGTCGAGCTCATGGGCGTCGATCTCCAGGTCCGGCGCCTTGGGCTGCCGGTAGAAGTACAGTGGGAAGTCGTCCGGCGGGAAGATTTCGCAGAAGGTGACGGGCGTCGGCAGGCCGGGCACCGACGTGACCCAGCGGTCGTCCACGCCGAAGCCGCGCAGGGCCTCGTGCAGGTAGGCGCCGAAGGGGTCGTCGCCGGTGCGGGAGATCACCGCCGTCTCCCGGCCGAGCCGCGCGGCGGCGACGGCGACGTTGGTGGCCGATCCCCCCAGGAACTTCCCGAAGGACGTGACCTGCGGGAGTGGGACGCCCGTCTGCAACGGATAGAGGTCCACTCCTATCCGCCCCATGGTGATCAGGTCGTACGCCATCGAGTTCCCTTCGTATCGGCTCGTCCCCGTGACGCCGCCCGTGACGCCGCTCGTGGCACGTCCCGGCAGACGTCCCCGTATCGGCTCTCACGGCTTTGTAGCCCCGCTCGACCGACCCTGTCAATGTTTTGTCCAGACATTCGGACCAGCCCTTGACACCCCCTTCGGGGAGACCGCACTCTGACGCCCATGACGTCGTTGTCACCTCAGTCCTCACTTTCCCGCATCCGGGTCGGCTCGGCCCCCGACAGCTGGGGCGTCTGGTTCCCGGACGATCCCGCCCAGGTCCCCTGGCAGCGCTTCCTCGACGAGGTCGCGCAGTCCGGCTACGAGTGGATCGAGCTCGGCCCCTACGGGTACCTGCCGACCGATCCCGCAGTCCTCACCGAGGAGACGTCGAGGCGTGGCCTGAAGGTGTCGGCGGGCACGGTCTTCACCGGCCTGCACCACGGCGAGGCCGTCTGGGAGAAGACCTGGGCGCACGTCGCGGACAACGCGGTGCTCGCCCAGGCCATGGGCGCCAGGCACCTGGTCGTCATCCCGTCCTTCTGGCGGGACGACAAGACCGGCGAGGTGCTGGAGCCGGACACGCTGACGCCCGAGCAGTGGCGCAACCTGACCTCGCTGACCGAACGGCTGGGCAAGGAGGTGCGGGAGCGGTACGGGCTGCAGATCGTCGTCCACCCGCACGCCGACACCCACATCGACAGCGAGGAGAACGTCGTCCGGTTCCTGGACGGCACGGACTCCGACCTGGTGTCGCTGTGCCTGGACACCGGGCACTACGCGTACTGCGGCGGCGACAGCGTCAAGCTGATCGAGACGTACGGGGAGCGGATCGGCTACCTGCACCTCAAGCAGGTCGACCCGGAGATCCTCGCGGACGTGCGGGCGAACCAGGTGCCGTTCGGGCCGGCGGTGGCGCGCGGCGTGATGTGCGAGCCGCCTGCGGGCGTGCCGGCGCTCGGACCCGTCCTGGAGGCGGCTCAGAAGCTGGACGTCGATCTGTTCGCGATCGTCGAGCAGGACATGTACCCGTGCGAGCCGGACGCTCCGCTGCCGATCGCCCAGCGCACCCGGGCGTTCCTTCGATCCTGTGGGGCGTAGGCGCCCCGAGGACCTGTCCGGCCGATCAAGTCGCAGGAAAGCGACGGCGCCTGTCCGATGCCGGTGAGCGGGGTCTGGTGCGTGCAGCTGCAAGGCGGAGGAGGGCGTCGACGCGATGGGGGTCCCTCCCGCTCGAGCGAAGCCGAGCGTGGGGGAGCGCGTGCCAGACCCCGCGTCTGCGACATGATCGGCCGGACAGGTCCTAGGGGTGTTGCCCTTCCGCCCCCTGGCACTTCACGGCACCATGGGGGGCCATGACTGGGAGCGCTGTACGCATCCGGTGTGGACAAGGGCCCGGCGGGTCGTGGGAGTTCGCCCTCGCCCTGCCCCATCCTCGGCTGCGGCCCGGCGTCATGAGTTATCGCGGGGTACGGCTTGCCATGAATCGGCCCCGGCGGCGGCTGGAGACGCCGATCGGGGCCTCGACCCTGCTGTTGGGGTTCGGGGAGCCCGTTCGCATCACCCGTGCGGGGCGGCCCCCGGACACGTTGGTGTCCGTGTACTGCGGGCCCACGACCACGCCGGCCGTGGGTGAGCACAGCGGGCGGATGTCGGGCATCGAGGTGCTGCTCGCGCCCTGGGCCGCGTTCACGCTGTTCGGCACTCCGCAGCACGAGCTCGTCAACCGCACCGTGGATCCGGACGAGTTGCCGCACGCCCTGGGCTCGCCCTGCCGTGAACTCGCCGGTGCCCTGGCCGCGTTGCCGAGTTGGGAACGGCGGTTCGCGTTGCTCGACGAGGTGTTCGGCCGCTGGCAGCAGGCCGGGTCGCCGTGTTCGGAGCGGGTGGCGCGGGCCTGGTCGCTGCTGGTGCGCACGGACGGCGCGATGCCGGTTGTGCGGCTGGCCGAGGAGGTCGGCTGGAGCGTACGGCAGCTGGAGAGCCGTTTCCGGGAGCAGATCGGGCTCGGCCCCAAGGCGGCGGCCCGCGTGCTGCGGCTGCAACGGGCCCGTCGGCTGCTCGCGGAGGGACAGAGCGCGGCGGAGACGGCGGCGCTCTGCGGCTTCTACGACCAGGCCCATCTCAGCGGTGAGTTCAAGGCGATGACGGGGTGCACACCCCGGGAGTTCACGCAGGCCAGGCGGCTTCCTACGCCGGTGTCGGCGGCGGCGGACCGGCTGAGCGGCGAGGCGACGAGCCTGCTCCTGCCGCCCCGGCACGACGATTGGTCCGGACCGGGTGCGCATTTTTCCAAGACCCGGCGCGCCGGCTGAATACAGGGTGGAGTCCTGCCAGTTGATCCGGTTGCTCCGGGGGGACGGCGGGGAACGGGGTCGGGCCGGGCCTGTCGCAGCGGGCCCGGCCCGTCTCCTGTCGACGGGCCTCGGCGCGTGTGTCAACGCGCCCTCCCGCGGGCGCCGCGCGCGCATGTGCGTCACTCGTGTCACAAAAGCCCTCTTCCCGTCACACATGTCCCGTGTACGCGGGCCTTGCGTCACACATGGTCAACAGCTGCTTCCCCACAGTCACCGAGCGTCGTTCACGGGGCACAGGCTTGGTGATCGCCAGCGCGCGCCGGGCTCCCCCGGGCGGCCTCCCGGCCGCCGCCCCCTCGCGCGCAGGGAGGTGCAGCTCATGACCGACCGAAGGCTCTGGTCCTACAAGGAGATCGCGGCGCACATCAGGGTGCAGCCGGACACCGTACGGTCCTACCGCAAGCACGGACTGCTGCCCCCGCCCGACCGCGTCGAGGGCGGCAAGCCCTTCTGGTACGTCGACACCGTCCGCGCCTGGGTCGCCTCCCGGCCGGGCAACCGGGGCCGCAGACTCGACTGACCTCCCCCGGGAGGGCCCACGGACGGCGGCCGGCCCTCAGCTCCACGGCTCGATGACCGTCACCCCCGCTCCGGGCGCCGTCCCCAGTGCCGCCAGCGCGTCCGGAGCGGCGTCCAGGGTGATCGTCGACGTCACCAGCAGATCGGGGCGCAGCACCCCCGTCCGGACCAGCTCCAGCATCCGCGGGTAGGCGTGCGCGGCCATGCCGTGGCTGCCCAGGATCTCCAGTTCCAGGGCGATGGCGCGGGCCAGCGGGACGGGGGTCGTGCCGTCCGTCGAGGGGAGCAGGCCGACCTGGACGTGCCGGCCCCGGCGGCGCAGACCGTTGACCGAAGCGGCGCTGGTGGCGGGGGAGCCGAGGGCGTCCAGGGAGAGGTGGGCGCCGCCTCCGGTCAGCTCACGGACCGCCTCCGCCGCGTCCGGCGTCCGCGCCCCGTCCACGCACTCCGCCGCGCCGAACTTCCGCGCCAGGTCCAGCGCCGTCGGGGAGACGTCCACGGCGACCACCCTCGCTCCCGAGGCCGCCGCGATCATCACCGCCGAGAGGCCCACGCCCCCGCAGCCGTGCACCGCCACCCACTCCCCCGCGGCGACCCGGCCCTGCTGCACGACCGCCCGGAACGCGGTGGCGAACCGGCAGCCGAGGGAGGCGGCGGTGGCGTACGACAGGTCGTCGGAGATCGCGACGAGGTTCACGTCGGCGTGGTCCAGGGCCACGTACTGGGCGAAGGAGCCCCAGTGGGTGAAGCCGGGCTGGGTCTGGCGCTCGCACACCTGGTGGTCGCCGGCGGCGCACGCTCCGCAGGTTCCGCAGGCGCACACGAAGGGGGCGGTGACTCTGTCACCGGGCCGCCAGTCGCTCACCCGGGCGCCGACCGACTCGACCACCCCGGCGAGTTCGTGCCCCGGCACGTGCGGGAGGGCGATGTCCGGGTCGTGGCCCATCCAGCCGTGCCAGTCGCTGCGGCACAGGCCGGTGGCTTCCACGCGCACGACCACGCCGTGCGGGGCCGGGCGGGGGTCGGGCAGGTCACGTACTTCGGCGGGTTCACCGTATTGCTCGAAGACCACCGCTCGCATCTGCGCTCCCATCGCCGTTCTCGTCTGCGGGTTCTGCGGGTACATCGTCGCCGGTCTCGGTCGTCGACACGGCGGGCCCTCCTTTGATAAATACCCCCTAGGGGTATAGTGTGGATTAACGGGAGGCCCTTCAGGACGCCGCCCGCCCCACCTGCCGCAACCGGCTGCGCCGCAACGAGGAGAACGACATGACCGCGCACACCGACACCCCGGGCTCCGTCACCACCGTCTACAAGGTGAGCGGCATGAGCTGCGGCCACTGCGAGGGCGCCGTCTCCGGCGAGCTCTCCGAGCTCTCCGGGGTCACCTCCGTGCAGGCCGTCGCCTCGACCGGCGAGGTCACGGTCGTCTCCGCCGGCACGCTCGACGAGGAGGCCGTCCGCGCCGCCGTCGACGAGGCCGGCTTCGAGCTGGTCGGCCAGGCCTGAGGCATCCTCGACACCCCCTCCTTCACCCATCGGGCCGTGCCGACCAGCTGATACTGGTTCCGTGCGGTCCGGTCCGCTTCCTGGAGCACGGACATGACCAGCACCGCCACCGCGGAGACGCCGATAGCCGCTTCGACCGCCGAGGTCGAACTGCTCATCGGCGGAATGACCTGCGCCTCCTGCGCGGCCCGCGTCGAGAAGAAGCTCAACCGCATGGACGGCGTCACCGCGACGGTCAACTACGCGACGGAGAAGGCGAAGGTCAGCTATCCGGCGGGGATCCAGATCGCCGAGCTGATCGCGACCGTCGTGAAGACCGGCTACACGGCCGAGGAGCCCGCGCCCGTGCGCGCGCCGGAACCGGCCCCGCAGGACGCCCCTCAGGATCCCGAGCTCGCCTCCCTGCGGCACCGGCTGCTCGTCTCCGTGCTGCTCGCCGCGCCCGTCGTGCTGCTCGCGATGGTCCCGTCGCTGCAGTTCGACAACTGGCAGTGGCTGTCGCTGACGCTCGCCGCGCCCGTGGTCGTGTGGGGCGGCGGCCCGCTGCACACGGCCGCCTGGACGAACCTGCGGCACGGCGCGGCCACCATGGACACGCTGGTCTCCGTCGGCACGCTGGCCGCGCTCGGCTGGTCGCTGTGGGCGCTGTTCTTCGGCGACGCGGGCATGCCCGGCATGCGCCACCCCTTCGAGCTCACGGTCTCCCGCACGGACGGCGCGTCGACGATCTATCTGGAGGTCGCCGCCGGCGTCACCGCGTTCATCCTGCTCGGCCGCTACCTGGAGGCCCGCTCCAAGCGGCGCGCCGGGGCGGCCCTGCGGGCGCTGATGGAGCTGGGCGCGAAGGACGTCGCCGTACTGCGGGACGGCAAGGAAGTACGGATTCCCGTCGACCGGCTGGCGGTCGGGGACCGGTTCGTGGTGCGGCCCGGGGAGAAGATCGCCACCGACGGGACGGTCGTGGAGGGCCTGTCCGCCGTGGACGCCTCGATGCTCACCGGCGAGTCGGCGCCGGTGGACGTCGGGCCCGGCGACGCGGTCACGGGCGCGACCGTGAACGCCGGCGGTCGGCTGGTCGTCGAGGCTGCCCGGATCGGCGCGGACACCCGGCTCGCGCGCATGGCGCAGCTGGTCGAGGCGGCGCAGACCGGCAAGGCCGAGGTGCAGCGGCTGGCCGACCGGATCTCCGGGATCTTCGTGCCGGTGGTGCTGCTGATCGCGCTCGCCACCTTCGGCGGCTGGCTCGTCGCGACGGGCGACACGGTCGCCGCGTTCACCGCGGCCGTCGCCGTCCTGATCATCGCCTGCCCGTGCGCGCTCGGGCTCGCCACGCCGACCGCGCTCATGGTCGGCACCGGCCGCGGCGCACAGCTCGGCATCCTGATCAAGGGCCCCGAGGTGCTGGAGTCCACGCGCCGCGTCGACACGGTCGTCCTCGACAAGACCGGGACCGTCACCACGGGACGCATGACGCTCCAGGACGTGACGGTCGTCGACGGCGTCGACGAAAAGGAGCTGCTGCGGCTCGCGGGCGGCCTGGAGCACGCCTCCGAGCACCCGGTCGCGCGGGCGGTGGCGGCCGGCGCCGAGGAGCGGGTCGGGGAGCTGCCCGCGGCCGAGCGGTTCGAGAACGTGCCCGGGCGGGGTGTGCGGGGCCGGGTGGCGGGCCGGGAGGTGGCCGTGGGGCGCCTCTTCGAGACCGTCCCGGACGCGTTGGCGCGCGCCAAGGACGAGGCCGAGCGGGGCGGTCGTACGGCCGTCCTCGTCGGGTGGGACGGTGAGGCACGCGGGGTGCTCGCGGTCGCCGACGCGGTGAAGGAGACCAGCGCGCAGGCGGTACGGGAGCTGCGGGCGCTGGGGCTCACGCCGGTGCTGCTGACCGGGGACAACCGGGCGGTCGCGGAGGCGGTCGCCCAGGCCGTCGGGATCGACCGGGTGATCTCCGAGGTGCTGCCCGAGGACAAGGTCGACGTCGTGCGGGAGCTGCAGGGCGAGGGCCGGGTCGTCGCGATGGTCGGGGACGGCGTCAACGACGCGGCGGCGCTCGCCACCGCCGACCTGGGGCTGGCCATGGGGACGGGCACGGACGCGGCGATCGAGGCGAGCGACCTGACGCTGGTCCGCGGGGATCTGCGGGTGGCGGCGGACGCGATCCGGCTGTCCCGGCGGACGCTGACGACGATCAAGGGCAACCTGGTGTGGGCGTTCGGCTACAACGTGGCCGCGCTGCCGCTGGCCGCGGCCGGTCTGCTGAACCCGATGATCGCGGGGGCGGCGATGGCGTTCTCGTCGGTTTTCGTCGTGACGAACAGCCTTCGGCTGCGCGCCTTCAAGTAAACCGCCGAGTAACGAGTCATACGACTAATACCGCGCCTTTAGGAGAGACCCCCTGGAGTCCTGCGCGAGCCTCACATAAGCTCTTCACAAGGCTCGCGCATCATCCTTACGCATGGGCCCCGATCGCTGTATCCGGTCGCTTGCGCATTTAACGGACATATGCAAGAGACACAGATCACAGTGATGCGAACGTAACCATCGAAGGGGCTCGAAGGTCTAAGTTGACGATGTCAGGAAGCGTCTTGGGGGGCGTGACCTGACATCTGGGGATGTCTTGGGGGACTTCCTCAGAGATGCGTTGCCGGGGCAGTACACCGGGAAGCTTTGAGCGGCCCTCCCAGCGTGCGCTGTCCCGGCAGATCGCACACAGCGGTGGTACGGCGAGTTCTGCTCGTTCTGCTCACCGCAGGCACGACAACCGAAGATGGTTACGAAACAGCGAATTCAGGCGCTGTCCTCACAACGCCCGGCCGGATCCCGTGGGGGGAATCCGCACCGGGACATGGGAAGGCGCCCTGGTCGTCGGCCCGTGGGGGGACTGGCGCCGGGGCGCCTTCCGTATGCCCGCACACGGGAGCCCTTGAGAGGGGTCGACCGTCCCGGCCTCAGGGGCGCGGGGAACTGCGCGACCAGCCCCCACTCACCCGCACCCTGAGACGCACCCCAGGCCCGCACATGCGACTGCCCGGGACGCAGGTCCCGGGCAGTCGACATCACGAAGGGCGCCTGGTGACCAGGCCCACCGCCGGAGGCGTCAGCGCGCCTCGACCGGCACGAAGTCGCGCTCCACCACGCCGGTGTAGATCTGGCGCGGGCGGCCGATGCGGGAGCCGGGCTCCTTGATCATCTCGTGCCACTGGGCGATCCAGCCCGGGAGGCGGCCGAGGGCGAAGAGGACCGTGAACATCTCGGTCGGGAAGCCCATGGCCCGGTAGATCAGGCCGGTGTAGAAGTCGACGTTCGGGTAGAGGTTGCGCGAGACGAAGTAGTCGTCGGAGAGCGCGTGCTCCTCCAGCTTCAGCGCGATGTCCAGCAGCTCGTCGGACTTGCCGAGGGCCGAGAGGACGTCGTGCGCCGCCGCCTTGATGATCTTCGCGCGCGGGTCGAAGGACTTGTACACCCGGTGGCCGAAGCCCATCAGGCGGACGCCCTCTTCCTTGTTCTTCACCTTGCGGATGAAGGAGTCGACGTCGCCGCCGTTCGCCTGGATGCCCTCCAGCATCTCCAGGACGGACTGGTTGGCGCCGCCGTGCAGCGGGCCCCACAGGGCGTTGATGCCGGCCGAGATCGACGCGAACATGTTCGCCTGCGAGGAGCCGACCAGGCGGACCGTGGACGTCGAACAGTTCTGCTCGTGGTCCGCGTGCAGGATCAGCAGCTTGTCGAGCGCCGAGACGACGACCGGGTCGGGGACGTACTCCTGCGCCGGGACCGAGAACGTCATGCGCAGGAAGTTCTCGACGTAGCCGAGGTCGTTGCGCGGGTAGACGAACGGGTGGCCGATCGACTTCTTGTAGGCGTACGCCGCGATCGTCGGAAGCTTGGCGAGCAGCCGGATCGTCGAGAGGTTGCGCTGCTTCTCGTCGAACGGGTTGTGGCTGTCCTGGTAGAACGTGGACAGCGCCGACACGACCGACGACAGCATCGCCATCGGGTGCGCGTCGCGCGGGAAGCCGCGGTAGAAGTTCTTGACGTCCTCGTGCAGCAGGGTGTGCTGCGTGATGTCGTTCTTGAAGACGGTGAGCTCGTCGACGGTCGGCAGCTCGCCGTTGATCAGCAGGTAGGCGACCTCGAGGAAGGTCGAACGCTCGGCCAGCTGCTCGATCGGGTAGCCGCGGTACCGGAGGATGCCCTGTTCGCCGTCAAGGTAGGTGATGGCGGATTTATAGGCGGCGGTGTTGCCGTAGCCGCTGTCCAGGGTCACCAGACCGGTCTGGGCGCGAAGCTTCCCGATGTCGAAGCCCTTGTCGCCGACGGTGCTGTCGATCACCGGGTAGGTGTACTCGCCGTCGCCGTACCGCAGTACTACAGAGTTGTCGCTCACGTCATCCCTCACCGACGTTGTGCCTCTTCTTCGAGGTTGCCCTGACTGTCTCTACCATCCCCCATTTGGCGCAGGAGAGTGCACTCGGGGTCGACCATTGGGCTTATCGGCGGCACTCAGTGCCGCCAACTAGCCCATCCTGACGCCTTCGTCACGGTTGCGGAAGTGCCCTGTGACCTTTGTGACTCATTTGATCGATCATTTTTGTGGTCATCGGCCGTTGACCGGCCCCACCAGCGCAACCGGCTCGCACCGGCTCACTGCCCGACGCCGACCCGGCTCACTGCCCGGCGAGCCGGAAGTCCAGGGCCGTACAGCGGCGGCCCGCGGACACCGTGCGCACCGCCTGACCGATCGCCTTGCGTGACCCGACGAGCACGACCAGCTTCTTCGCGCGGGTGACGGCCGTATACAAGAGATTCCGCTGGAGCATCATCCATGCTCCCGTGGTGACGGGGATCACCACGGCGGGATATTCACTTCCCTGTGAACGGTGGATCGTCACCGCGTACGCGTGGGCCAGTTCGTCCAGTTCGTCGAACTCGTACGGAACCTCCTCGTCCTCGTCCGTCAGTACCGTGAGGCGCTGGTCGACCGGATCGAGCGAGGTGACCACGCCCACGGTGCCGTTGAAGACACCGTTCTTCCCCTTGTCGTAATTGTTGCGGATCTGAGTGACCTTGTCGCCGACACGGAAGACCCGGCCGCCGAACCGCTTCTCGGGAACGTCGGGGCGGCCGGGCGTGACGGCCTGCTGGAGCAGGCCGTTGAGGGCGCCGGCGCCCGCCGGGCCGCGGTGCATGGGCGCCAGGACCTGCACGTCCCGGCGCGGGTCGAGACCGAACTTGGCCGGAATGCGACGGGCCGCCACGTCCACCGTGAGACGGCCGGCCTCCTCCGTGTCGTCCTCGACGAAGAGGAAGAAGTCCTTCATGCCGTCGGTGACCGGGTGCTGCCCGGCGTTGATCCGGTGCGCGTTGGTCACCACGCCCGACTGCTGGGCCTGGCGGAACACGCGCGTGAGGCGCACGGCCGGGACGGGGCTGTCGTCAGCGAGCAGGTCGCGCAGCACCTCGCCCGCGCCGACGCTGGGGAGCTGGTCGACGTCCCCGACGAAGAGCAGGTGCGCGCCCGGGGGCACGGCCTTGACCAGCTTGTTGGCCAGCAGCAGGTCCAGCATCGACGCCTCGTCGACCACCACCAGGTCGGCGTCCAGCGGGCGGTCGCGGTCGTAGGCCGCGTCGCCGCCGGGCTTGAGCTCCAGCAGACGGTGCACGGTGGAGGCCTCCGCGCCGGTCAGCTCGGCCAGCCGCTTGGCGGCGCGGCCGGTGGGGGCCGCCAGCACCACCTTGGCCCTCCGCGCGCGGGCCAGCTCCACGATCGACCGCACGGTGAAGGACTTGCCGCAGCCGGGGCCGCCGGTGAGCACGGCGACCTTCTCGGTCAGCGCCAGTTTGACGGCGGCCTCCTGCTCGGGCGCGAGCTCGGCCTTCGTGCGGGTCCTCAGCCAGGCCAGCGCCTTGTCCCAGGCCACGTCACGGAAGGCCGGCATCCGGTCCTCGCCGGTGCGCAGCAGGCGCAACAGCTGGGCGGAGAGGGAGAGTTCGGCACGGTGGAAGGGGACCAGGTAGACGGCCGTGACGGGCTCCCCGCCATCCGGGGCCGGGACCTTCTCCCGGACGACGCCGGGGTCCTCGCCCTCCTCCGGGGGCGTCGCGAGGGCGGCCAGGCACTCGATGACGAGGCCGGTGTCGACCTGCAACAGCTTCACCGCGTCGGCGATCAGGCGCTCCTCGGGGAGGTAGCAGTGGCCCTGGTCGGTGGCCTGGGACAGCGCGTACTGCAGGCCCGCCTTCACGCGCTCCGGGCTGTCGTGCGGGATGCCGACGGACTGGGCGATCTTGTCGGCGGTGAGGAACCCGATGCCCCAGACGTCGGCCGCCAGCCGGTACGGCTGGTTCTTCACGACGGAGATCGAGGCGTCGCCGTACTTCTTGTAGATGCGCACGGCGATGGAGGTGGACACCTCGACGGTCTGGAGGAAGAGCATGACCTCCTTGATCGCCTTCTGCTCCTCCCAGGCGTCGGCGATCTTCTTGGTGCGCTTCGGGCCGAGGCCCGGGACCTCGATGAGGCGCTTCGGCTCCTCCTCGATGATCTTCAGGGTGTCCATGCCGAAGTGCTGTGTGATGCGGTCGGCGAAGACCGGGCCGATGCCCTTGACCAGGCCGGACCCCAGGTAGCGGCGGATGCCCTGGACGGTGGCGGGCAGCACGGTCGTGTAGTTCTCGACGGTGAACTGCTTGCCGTACTGCGGATGCGAGCCCCAGCGGCCCTCCATGCGCAGGGACTCCCCCACCTGCGCGCCGAGCAGCGCGCCGACGACCGTGAGAAGGTCGCCGGCGCCTCTGCCGGTGTCGACCCGGGCGACCGTGTAGCCGTTGTCCTCATTGGCGTACGTGATGCGTTCGAGCACGCCTTCGAGGGTGGCCAGTCGCCGCTCTCCCGCCTGGGAGGCCCCCGCCTGATCGGTCATGATCCGACGGTACCTCCCGGCACTGACAGGCCCGCCCCGTGGCCGGTCCCGTCCGCGCCGGGAGGCTCGGCGCCGGGAGTCCGATCAGACCTGGTCGAGAATCACGCAGGTGCCGACCACGTAGCCCGTGACACCGCTCCTCGTGACCTTCACCCAGCGCTTGCTGACGATGCCGCACTTCTCGTACGTGGAGGTGCCGAAGTAGTCCGCGCAGGACGCCGACGCGCTCGAACCCTTGTTGATCTGGGCGAGGGCCGTGCCGCTGGTGCTCGTCGTGGACCGAATGATCACGGTCTCGAGGGCCTTGGCCGTGCAGCTCGCCGCCGCTGCGGGAGTGGCGGCCACGAACGAGGTCCCGACCAGGGCGGCCGCCCCCATGGACGCACCGAGTATCCGGCCAACGCGCATAACTGATTCTCCCCTGTTGATTGGCACGGGCATGCCACCCGTGACGGACAGAGGGAAGCCTAGATCGCTTCACGGGTGCGTTCATCACGATCCGGTTTCGGCCACGCCGGGGGCTTGATTAAGCCCCGTGTAATCGATTCCAATCCTCCATACACGTCGATGTAATCGATTCCACGGTGCACGACGTTCATGAACCGAGTCCACGAGGAGGTGGAGCGGCGATGGCGAGCATCAAGGACGTCGCTGCCGAGGCGGGGGTCTCCGTCGCCACGGTGTCGCGCGTCCTGAACGACCATCCGTCGGTCAGCGAGGACGCACGCACGCGCGTGCTGACCGCCGTCGAGACGCTGGGCTACCGCCCGAACGCCGTCGCCCGGTCGCTGCGCACCGACCAGACCCGCACCCTCGGTCTGGTCATCAGCGACGTGATGAACCCTTACTTCACCGAGCTGGCCCGTGCCGTCGAGGAGGAGGCCCGCGCGCTCGGCTACAGCGTCATCATCGGCAACGCCGACGAGCGGCCCGACCTGCAGGACCACCACGTACGGACCCTGCTGGACCGCCGGATCGACGGCCTGCTGGTCTCCCCCACGGACGGCGGCTCCCCGCTGATGCTGGACGCCGCGCGCGGGGGGACGCCGATGGTCTTCGTCGACCGGTGGATCCCGGGCGTCGACGTGCCGGTCGTACGGGCCGACGGCCGGGCCGCGGTGCGCGACCTGGTGGCGCATCTGCACGGGCTCGGGCACCGCAGGCTGGCCATCATCGCAGGCCCCGCCGCCACCACCACCGGCAGCGAGCGCGTGGAGGCCTTCCGGGCCGCCATGGCCGAGTACGGGCTTCCCCTCCCGGACGCCTACATAGGCCAGGGCGACTTCCAGGCCGAGAGCGGACGCCGGGTCACCGAGGGCTTCCTCGACCTGCCCGAGCCGCCCGAGGTCGTCTTCGCGGCCGACAACCTGATGGCACTGGGCGCACTGGACGCCGTACGCGCGCGTGGGCTGCGGGTTCCGCAGGACCTCGCGCTGGCCGCGTTCGACGACATCCCGTGGTTCGTGCACACCGACCCGCCGGTCACCGCCATCGCCCAGCCCACGGGCGAGCTGGGCCGGGCCGCCGTACGGGCCCTGGTCGACCGCATCGAGGGACGGCCCCCGCAGTCCGTCACCTTCGCCGCCCGTCTCGTCGTACGCCGGTCGTGCGGCGAGTCCTCCGTAACGAACAGGAGCCAGACGTGAGCAACGCGGACGACTTGCTGCGCATCGAAGGCATACGCAAGTCCTTCCCCGGGGTGGTCGCGCTCGACGGCGTCGACTTCGACCTGCGCCGGGGCGAGGTGCACGTGCTGCTCGGTGAGAACGGCGCGGGCAAGAGCACCCTCATCAAGATGCTCTCCGGCGCCTACACGCCCGACGCCGGGCGGATTTTGGCCGACGGCGAGGAGGTGCGCATCCACGGCGCGCAGGACTCCGAGCGCCTCGGGATCGCCACCATCTACCAGGAGTTCAACCTCGTACCCGATCTGACGGTCGCCGAGAACATCTTCCTGGGACGGCAGCCGCGCCGCTTCGGGATGATCGACCGGAAGAAGATGGAGGCGGACGCCGCCGTCCTGCTGGAGCGGGTCGGGGTGAACGTGTCGCCCCGCGCGCGGGTGCGTGAACTCGGCATCGCGTGGCTGCAGATGGTCGAGATCGCCAAGGCGCTGAGCCTGAACGCACGCGTGCTGATCATGGACGAGCCGACCGCCGTGCTGACCTCCGAGGAGGTCGACAAGCTCTTCGCCATCGTGCGCAGGCTGCGCGAGGACGGCGTCGGCATCGTCTTCATCACCCATCACCTGGAGGAGATCGCCGCGCTCGGCGACCGGGTCACGGTCATCCGGGACGGGAAGTCGGTCGGCCAGGTGCCCGCCTCGACGCCCGAGGACGAGCTCGTCCGGCTCATGGTGGGCCGTTCCATCGAGCAGCAGTATCCGAGGGAGCGCGCCGAGACGGGGGCAGCGCTGCTGTCCGTCGAGGCGCTGACGCGGGACGGCGTCTTCCACGACGTCAGCTTCGAGGTGCACGCCGGTGAGGTCGTCGGCATCGCCGGGCTCGTCGGCGCGGGTCGTACCGAAGTGGTACGGGCCGTCTTCGGGGCGGACCCGTACGACCGGGGCGCCGTGCGGGTCGGGGGCGACCGGCTGCCCGGGTATGACGTGAGCGCCGCGATGGCCGCCGGGATCGGGCTCGTGCCCGAGGACCGCAAGGGCCAGGGGCTGGTGCTCGACCAGTCGGTCGAGGAGAACCTCGGGCTGGTGACCATGCGGGCCGCGACCCGCGGCGGACTCGTCGACCTCAAGGGCCAGCACGAGGCGGCGGCGCGGATCGCCGAGCAGCTCGGCGTGCGGATGGCCGGGCTCGGCCAGCAGGTGCGCACCCTGTCCGGCGGCAACCAGCAGAAGGTCGTCATCGGCAAGTGGCTGCTGGCCGACACCAAGGTGCTGATCCTCGACGAGCCGACGCGCGGCATCGACGTCGGCGCGAAGGTCGAGATCTACCAGCTGATCAACGAGCTGACGGCCGCCGGGGCCGCCGTCCTGATGATCTCCAGCGATCTGCCCGAGGTGCTCGGCATGAGCGACCGGGTGCTGGTGATGGCCCAGGGCCGGATCGCCGGCGAGCTGTCGGCGCAGGACGCGACCCAGGACACCGTGATGGCCCTGGCCGTGAGCACCCCCAGTACCCCCAGTACCCCCAGTACCCCTGACACCCCTGACACCCCTGACACCCCTCCGACCACTGAAGTGGAGGCCGGCCGTGGCCGCTGACACGCATCTGAGCACGACGGGCGCCGGTGGCGGCGCCGCGGCGGTCCGCCGTCTGCTGCTCGACAACGGCGCGCTGACCGCGCTGATCGTCCTCGTCATCGCCATGTCGGCGCTGTCGGGAGACTTCCTGACCACGGACAACCTGCTCAACGTGGGCGTCCAGGCGGCCGTGACCGCCATCCTCGCCTTCGGCGTCACCTTCGTGATCGTCTCGGCGGGCATCGACCTGTCGGTCGGCTCGGTGGCGGCGCTGTCCGCGACCGTGCTGGCGTGGAGCGCCACGCAGCAGGGCGTGCCGGTGGTCATAGCGGTGGTCCTGGCCGTCGCCACCGGTGTCGCGGCCGGTCTGGTGAACGGTTTCCTCATCGCCTACGGCAAGCTGCCGCCGTTCATCGCGACGCTCGCGATGCTGTCGGTGGCGCGCGGTCTGTCGCTGGTGATCTCCGAGGGCTCGCCGATCGCCTTCCCCGACTCCGTCTCGCACCTCGGCGACACCCTCGGCGGCTGGCTGCCGGTGCCGGTGCTGGTCATGGTCGTCATGGGCCTGATCGCCGCGTTCGTGCTCGGCCGCACGTACATCGGCCGTTCGATGTACGCCATCGGCGGCAACGAGGAGGCGGCGCGCCTCTCCGGTCTGCGGGTGAAGCGGCAGAAGCTCGCGATCTACGCGCTGTCCGGTGTGTTCGCCGCCGCGGCGGGCATCGTGTTGGCCTCCCGGCTGTCCTCCGCGCAGCCGCAGGCGGCCGACGGCTACGAACTGGACGCGATCGCCGCGGTCGTCATCGGCGGCGCCTCCCTCGCCGGCGGCACGGGCAAGGCCTCGGGCACCCTGATCGGCGCGCTGATCCTGGCGGTGCTGCGCAACGGCCTGAACCTGCTGTCCGTCTCCGCGTTCTGGCAGCAGGTCGTCATCGGTGTCGTCATCGCGCTGGCCGTGCTGCTCGACACCCTGCGCCGCAAGGCGGGGGCGTCTCCGGCGGCGGCCGGCGCCGGGGTCGGCATCGGCGGCGGCAAGGGGAAGCAGGCGGCGACGTACGGTCTCGCGGCCGTGGTCACCGTGGCGATCGTCGGCGCGACCTCCTTCCTGCACAGCGGCGGCTCGTCGACCGCGAACCCCAAGGTCGGGCTCGCGCTGTCCACCCTCAACAACCCGTTCTTCGTGCAGATCCAGTCGGGCGCGAAGGCCGAGGCGAAGAAGCTGGGCGTGGACCTGACGGTCACCGACGCGCAGAACGACGCCTCGCAGCAGGCCAACCAGCTGCAGAACTTCACCAGTTCCGGCTTCGACTCGATCATCGTCAACCCGGTGGACTCGGATGCGGCGAGCAACTCGGTGAAGGCCGCCGACAAGGCGAAGATCCCGGTCATCGCGGTCGACCGGGGCGTCAACAAGGCCACCGTGGACGCGCTCGTCGCCTCCGACAACGTGGCGGGCGGCGAGCTGGCCGCCAAGACGGTCGCCGAGAAGCTGGGCGGCGCCGGCAAGATCGTGATCCTGCAGGGCCAGGCGGGCACGTCGGCCGCCCGGGAGCGGGCGGAAGGCTTCGCCAAGGGGCTGAAGGCCTACCCCGGCATCCAGGTCGTGGCCCAGCAGCCGGCCGACTTCGACCGCACCAAGGGCCTCGACGTGATGTCGAACCTGCTCCAGGCCCACCCGGACGTCCAGGGCGTCATCGCCGCCAACGACGAGATGGCGCTCGGCGCGATCAAGGCGCTCGGCTCCAAGGCCGGCAAGTCGGTCCAGGTCGTCGGCTTCGACGGAACCCCCGACGGTCTCAAGGCCGTTGAACAGGGGACGCTGTACGCGTCCGTGGCGCAGCAGCCGTCCCAGCTGGGCAAGATCGCTGTGGACAACGCGCTGAAGGCGCTGCAGGGCAAGAAGGTCGAGGAGACGGTGAAGGTGCCGGTGAAGGTGGTCACGAAGGAGAACGTGGCCGGGTTCAGCGGCTGACATTCGGCGGGCGCCCGGCGAGCGGGCGTCCGGCGGGTGTTCGGCGGGCGTCCGGCTGATATGCGGCCGGCGTCCGGCGGGCATGCGAAGAGCACTGGGCCGGTACTCGGCGGACGGGCGGGCGGTCACCTCGGTGAGGGGGCGCCCGCCCCGAGCCACGTATCAGGCCGTGTATCAGGCCGTGTATCAGGCCGTGTATCAGGCCGTGTATCAGGCCGTGTATCAGGCCGTGTATCAGGCCGTGTATCAGGCCGTGTATCAGGGGAGTTGCTTCATGTACGACTACGACCTGCTGGTCGTAGGGTCGGCCAACGCCGACCTGGTGATCGGCGTCGAGCGGCGGCCGGGGGCCGGGGAGACCGTCCTCGGCTCCGACCTGGCCGTCCACCCCGGCGGCAAGGGCGCGAACCAGGCCGTCGCGGCCGCGCGCCTCGGGGCCCGGACGGCACTGCTGGCCCGGGTCGGCGACGACGCGAACGGCCGGCTGCTGCTCGACTCGCAGCGGGCGGCCGGGGTCGACACGGTGGGCGTGCTGGTGGGCGGGGCGCCGACCGGCGTCGCGCTGATCACCGTGGACCCGTCGGGCGACAACAGCATCGTGGTGTCGCCGGGCGCGAACGGCCGGCTGACGCCGGAGGACGTACGGGCCGCCGCCTGCCTCTTCCAGACCTCCCGGGTGGTGTCGACGCAGCTGGAGATCCCGCTGGAGACGGTCGTGGCGGTGGCGGCGTGCCTGTCGCCGGACAGCCGCTTCGTGCTGAACCCCTCGCCGCCGCGCCCGCTGCCCGCCGTGCTGCTCGCGGCCTGCGACCCGCTGATCGTCAACGAGCACGAGGCGAAGGTGATCCTCGGGGACGCGGAGGCCGGCGACCGGCCCGAGGACTGGGCGCGGGTGCTGCTCGCGAAGGGGCCGAAGTCGGTGGTCGTCACCCTGGGCGCGGAGGGCGCGCTGGTGGCCTCGGCGGAAGGTGTGGTGCGGGTGCCGTCCGTGGAGGTGACGGCCGTGGACACGACCGGCGCGGGCGACTCCTTCACGGCGGCGCTGGCGTGGAAGCTGGGTGCGGGCGCGTCCCTGGCCGAGGCGGCGGCGTACGCGGCGCGGGTCGGGGCGGTCGCCGTGACCCGACGCGGCGCGCAGGAGTCGTTCCCGACGGCGGAGGAGGTGGCCTCGCTGGGCCCTGCCGGGCGAGGTGAGTCGCTGTGCGGTGCCGTCCCGGGGGACGCCGCACCCAACGGTGGCTCCGCCACGGGCCGGACCCCCAGCAGGAAAGACGAGCCGGGCAGCGGCGCCGGAGAGCCCCAGCGAGGTGAGTCGCTGTGAAGAAGGCCGGGATCCTCAACCGTCAGCTTTCCGGTGCGCTTGCGGAGTTGGGGCACGGGGACGGGGTGCTGGTGTGCGACGCCGGCATGCCGATACCGGACGGTCCCCGGGTCGTGGACCTCGCCTTCCGGGCGGGGGTGCCGTCGTTCGCGGAGGTCGTGGAGGGGCTGCTCGCCGAGCTGGTCGTGGAGGGCGCGACGGCGGCGACGGAGGTCCGGGCGGCGAATCCGGCGGCGGCCGCACTGCTGGACGGGCACTTCCCCGAACTGGCCCTGGTCTCGCACGAGGAGCTGAAGAGGCTGTCGGCGGGCGCGCGGCTGGTGGTGCGCACGGGTGAGGCGCGGCCGTACGCGAACGTGCTGCTGCGGTGCGGGGTGTTCTTCTGACGGAGGCCCAGCACCCTCGGAAGCCTCGGCCGCACGCGGCACCCTGAGACTTAACAGGATGTGCGCTGTGCCGTTCGCTGCCAGGGTCGGTGACCGTGGCAATCGAACGGAGGAACCGATGCAGATGTCACGCCACTTGAGGTCCCGACTCGGATCGGCGGCCGTCGCGGGGGCGGCCACCGTCCTTCTCGCCGGCGCGGGCGTCCTCGCGGCCTCGCCCGCCCAGGCCGCTCCGCGGCCCTGTCCCGGAGCCGGACCGGGTGACCCGGCCCGCTGCGCCCAGGTGATCGGCATCGACCCGGGCTCGGCCCTGGTGATGCGCACCGAGCCGCGCTACGGCTCGACGGCGGTGGCCCGCTACGGCAACGGGCAGTGGCTGGAGGTCGAGTGCTGGACCACCGGCGACCCGGACGCGGACGGCCACGGCTACCGGTACTGGATGCGCGTCTCCACCGCCCGTGCCTGGGGCTATGTCAACGACTGGTACCTGGACACGGGCGGGCCCGGCACCTGGAAGCAGATCCTCCCGCCGTGCTGACCGTGTCACCGACCCTCTCACCCACACCCCCCAAAAAAACCAAGGGGAGGAAGCACACATGAACGACTCGACTCGCTCGACACGATCCGCACGGCCGCAGCGGCGGCTGCGTGCGGCGGTCGCCACGGGAGCCGTGCTCGCCGCCACGGTCTCGACCGTCCTCGCCGGAGCGGGCTCGGCGAGCGCCGCGATCCACCAGTGCTACATCTCGGGCGACCGGACCAATTGCGCGTACGTCACCGGGATCGACGCCGGTTCCTACCTGGCCATCCGCACCGCTCCCAGCTACGGAGCCGCCAAGCTTCCCGGGCAGCAGTGGCACAACGGCGAGGAGCTCGGCGTCAGTTGCTGGACCACGGGCGATCCGGACGCGGACGGCCACGGCTACCGGTACTGGATGCAGGTCGACACCGGGGTCGTCTCCGGTTACGTCAACGACTGGTACCTGGACACCGGGGGGCCGGGCACCTGGAAGCAGCAGCTCCCGCACTGCTGACAGGGACGGGCGACGGAGGATCTGGAAGGCCTTCGAGGCATCCGGAAAGCCTTCAAGGCGTCCGGAGAGGCTCGAGGCATCCGGAAAGGCTCGAGGTCCGGAGAAGCTTCGAGGGGGTCTGGTCCGTCGACCAGGCCCCCTCGGCTTTTCCCCTCCGTACCAGAACCCCCGCGATCCCCCCGGATCCCCCTCCAGAAGTCCTGATGCCATGTACGACACGCACACGCCGGTAAGGGTTGCGCAGGTCCGCGGGAAATTTTTCGGAGTGAATTCGGCAGGGGCTCGGCGAGGAACAGGTAAGCGAAGAGAACAGGCCAACGGCACATGCCAGACGCATCAAACCATTCCCGCGCATATTCCATCAATTGTGGTGAACACCCGTGATCCGATGGGCGGTTCGCCCGGATCGCCCCGCATGCTGACGTCGTCTCTGCCGCCTCTTCCGCGAGGAGTACGACCATGTCCGAGACGACCGAACCCAACATCGGCGCGTTCACCCTCGGCGACCCGCTGACCCTCGAACCGGCCAACCCGGTCGAGGTGCCGGAGCACGGGGAATGGGCGCTGCCGAACGGCTTCGCCTGGGTCTTCCCCGGCGAGGGCAACAACGGCCGTCTCGTCCGGCCCGTGATCATGGCCGACGGCTTCAACCTCGGCCGCAGCGAGCTCGACAAGCTCTACCAGGGGCTGGAGGGCGGCTTCCCGTTCATCACCGAGCTGCGCCGACGCGGCAGGGACGTGATCCTGCTCGGCTTCGAGGAGCGCAGCGCGTCCATCCTGGACAACGCGCACGCGGTCGAGGCCGTGATCATGCGGGCCGCCGCCGAGCAGTTCGGCGGCACCCGGCTGGTCGTCGGCGGCTTCAGCATGGGCGGCATCGTCACCCGCTACGCGCTGGCCAGGATGGAGGCCCAGCGCATGGACCACCGGACCGGCCTGTACTTCTCCTACGACAGCCCGCACCGGGGGGCCTCCATCCCGGTCGGCGTGCAGGCGTTCTCGTACTTCATCCCGTTCCCGAACGACTTCGCGAAGCAGATGGACAGCCCGGCCGCGCGCCAGATGCTGTGGCGGCACTACGACAAGGAGACCGGGAAGATCGGGGTCGCCAAGGAGCGCACGGACTTCCTGGCCGCGCTGGACCGGCTCGGCGGCTGGCCGCAGATCCCGCTCAGGATCGCCGTGGCCAACGGTCGCGGCGACGGAGTCGGCCTGCCCGACGTGCCGCCCGGCGACGTCGCGCTGCGGATCGACCGGATCTACCCCGGCACCACGTTCTACACCCAGGCCCAGGGCGACGACGTGACGGTCGCCTACCTCAACCGGAGATTCCCCAAGGCGGACAAGACCGTCACCACCAGCGGCTTCCCGGAGCTGGACGGCGCGCCCGGCGGCACGCTGCACACGTACGAGATCCTCGCCGAGACGATGCAGAAGCTCGGCGGCACGGTGGACCTGCGGCACGGGCAGGTGTGCTTCGTCCCGTCGGTGAGCGCGGTCGCCGTCCGCGACGTCGAACGGCAGACAGACCTGTACACCAACATCGACGAACTCCCGCCGGACGAAAGCGAGTTGGACGAATTCCTCTGCTCGTCCACGACCACCGCCCACACGGCCGTCACCGAGGAACTCTGCACCTGGCTCCTGGACCGCCTCCCTGCCTGACCCCCGCCCTACAGTCCCCCCGCCCTCCAGCCCCGCCGGCCTCCAGTACCCGGATCTCCGGTCCGGCCCATCTCCGGTCCCGCCGCCCTTCGACACCCCGGCCCCCGGTCCCGCCGGCCTTCAGTCCCGCCCGATCTCCAGCCCCGCCGCCCTTCAGTCCCGTCGGAATCAAGTCCCGCCGACCCCCAGAACCCAGAACCACCGGCCCCGGTCCTCACTCCCGCGGCGCCCCCGAAGATCCTCGCACCATCAACTCGCCCCGCACGGTGGCGATTCCGCCGGGCGGCGGCTCCTCGCGGCCCATGGCGATGCGGCCGGCCCGGGCTCCCGCCTCGGCCAGCGGCAGCCGCACCGTCGTGAGGGAGGGCACCGCGTCGATGCTGAAGGGGAGGTCGTCGAAGCCCGCCACGGACACGTCGTCCGGGATCCGCATCCCCGACTCCCGCAGCGCCGCGCACGCGCCCAGCGCGACGGAGTCGTTCGCGGCGACGACCGCCGTCAGGGACGGGTCCCGGCGCAGCAGTTCCAGCGTCGCCTCGTAGCCCGCCCGCCGGTCGTAGCGGCCGTGCACGGTCCAGCGCGGGTCCTCCTCGATGCCGGCCGCGGCCAGCGCCGCCCGGTGGCCCTCCAGTCGGTGCCGGGTCGTCGTCCGCTCCTCCGGTCCCGCGATGTAGCCGAGCCGCCGGTGGCCGAGCCCGATGAGGTGCTCGGTCAGTTCCCGTCCGCCGCCGCGGTTGTCGAAGGTCAGCGCGATCGCCGAGGTCTCCGGCGCCGGCGGCCGGCCGCACAGCACGATCCGCGTCCCCGCCTCGCCCAGCCTGCGCAGCTTCGCCGCCACGGCCGCCGCGTGCGGCTCGTTCTCCATGGCCCCGCCGGTCAGCACCACGGCCGCGGCCCGCTGCCGCTGCAACAGGGTCAGGTAGGTCAGCTCCCGCTCGGGCGAGCCCCCGGTGTTGCAGACCACTGCCAGCCGCTCGCCCCCGGCCCGGCCGCCCGGCCCCCCGATCTCCTGCTGGATCGCGCCCGCCATGATCCCGAAGAAGGGGTCGGCGATGTCGTTCACCAGGATGCCGACGAGGTCGGACGTCGCCGCCGCCAGAGCGCTCGCGGGCCCGTTCAGCACGTAGTCCAGTTCGTCGACCGCCCGCAGCACCCGCTCCCGGGTGGAAGCGGCGACGGGGTAGTTCCCGTTCAGCACGCGCGACACCGTCGCGGGGGAGACCTGCGCGCGGGCCGCCACGTCCGCCAGGGTCACCGTCATCTTCGTCGTCCTCCGGTCACGCATCTCGTCATACGTCATACGTTGTCGTACGTCGTCGTACGCCCTGGTAGACAGCCGTCGTGACGGCGCGGTTCCGGGCGTGTCGAGCAGACCTTACGGCCCCACACCCCCGCTGTTCGCCCCCTCGAACAACTCGGGATGGACACGGTCTTGTCCGGACCGCTGGTCAGAGGCTAGCTTCTCCTTGGATAGAAAGCGCTTGCTGTAACGCTGATCAGGAAGAGGCGTACGCGGCGCGCACAACCGCGTACGAAAAGCGCAGGCACGCTGCGCACGACGCCTACGAAGGGATCGACGTGACACGCAAGACGGTGCGAATCGCCATGAACGGCGTGACAGGGCGCATGGGCTACCGCCAGCACCTCGTCCGCTCCATCCTGGCCCTGCGCGAACAGGGCGGCCTCGACCTCGGCGACGGCACCGTGCTGTGGCCGGAACCGATCCTCGTCGGCCGCCGCGAGCACGCGCTGCAGGCGCTGGCCGAGCAGCACGGCCTGGACCCGCGGAACGTCTCCACCGACGTGGACGCGGTCCTCGCCGACCCGACCGTCGACATCTACTTCGACGCCCAGGTGACGTCCGCGCGCGAGGAAGCGATCAAGAAGGCGATCGCGGCGGGCAAGCACATCTACACCGAGAAGCCGACGGCCACGGGCCTCGACGGCGCCCTGGAGCTCGCCCGCCTCGCGAACGAGAAGGGCATCAAGCACGGCGTCGTCCAGGACAAGCTGTTCCTGCCGGGCCTGCTCAAGCTGAAGCGCCTCATCGACGGCGGCTTCTTCGGCCGGATCCTGTCCATCCGCGGCGAGTTCGGCTACTGGGTCTTCGAGGGCGACTGGCAGACCGCCCAGCGCCCGTCCTGGAACTACCGCGCCGAGGACGGCGGCGGCATCGTCGTCGACATGTTCCCGCACTGGGAGTACGTGCTCCACGAGCTGTTCGGCCGCGTGAAGTCCGTCCAGGCGCTCACCGCCACCCACATCCCGCAGCGCTGGGACGAGCAGGACAAGCCCTACGACGCCACCGCCGACGACGCCGCCTACGGCATTTTCGAGCTCGACGGCGGCGCGATCGCCCAGATCAACTCCTCCTGGGCGGTCCGCGTCAACCGCGACGAGCTGGTGGAGTTCCAGGTGGACGGCACGGAGGGCTCGGCGGTGGCAGGCCTGCGCAACTGCCGGGTCCAGCACCGGTCCGCCACCCCCAAGCCGGTCTGGAACCCCGACATCCCCGCCACCGAGGTCTTCCGCGACCAGTGGCAGGAGGTCCCGGACAACGGCGAGTTCGACAACGGCTTCAAGGCCCAGTGGGAGCTGTTCCTCAAGCACGTCTACGCCGACGCCCCCTACCACTGGGACCTCCTCGCCGGCGCCCGTGGCGTCCAGCTCGCCGAGCTGGGCCTGAAGTCCTCGGCGGAGGGCCGCCGCCTCGACGTCCCGGAGGTCACGCTGTGACGATCCGACTCCCGGACTCCACGGGCGCGCTGCGCACGTACGAGCCCCGCACGGAACCCCTCGCCGTCACCACCGGCGCCCCCTTCACCTCCCGCACGGTCTTCTCGGCGGCCCACGTGGTCGCCGACCCGTTCGCGGACGTGTCGCCCGACTCCCCGGCCGCCGTCGACTGGGACGCCACCCTCGCCTTCCGCCGTCACCTGTGGTCCCACGGCCTCGGCGTCGCCGAGGCGATGGACACCGCCCAGCGCGGCATGGGCCTGGACTGGGCGGGCGCGGCCGAACTGATCCGCAGGTCGGCCGCCGAGGCCAAGTCCGTCGGCGGGCTCGTCGCCTGCGGCGTCGGCACCGACCAGCTCACCGCCCCGGCGTCCCTCGCCGAGGTCCGCACCGCCTACGAGGAGCAGCTCGCCCTCGTGGAGGAGTCGGGGGCCAAGGCGATCCTGATGGCGTCCCGAGCCCTGGCGGCGGCCGCCGCCGGCCCCGAGGACTACCTGGACGTCTACGGCCACCTGCTGCGCCAGTCCGCCGAGCCGGTGATCCTGCACTGGCTGGGCCCGATGTTCGACCCGGCGCTGGAGGGCTACTGGGGGTCGCCGGACCTGGACGCGGCGACGGAGGTGTTCCTGGAGGTCATCGCGGCCCACCCCGACAAGGTGGAGGGCATCAAGGTCTCCCTGCTGGACGCCGGACGCGAGATCGACATCCGCCGCAGGCTGCCGCAGGGCGTGCGCTGCTACACGGGCGACGACTTCAACTACCCCGAGCTGATCGCGGGCGACGAGAAGGGCTTCAGCCACGCCCTCCTCGGCATCTTCGACCCGCTGGGCCCGCTGGCGGCGGAGGCGGTGCGCGTCCTCGACACGGGCGACAACGCGGGCTTCCGCGCCCTCCTCGACCCCACGGTCGAGCTCTCCCGCCACCTCTTCCAGACCCCCACCCGCTTCTACAAGACGGGCGTGGTCTTCCTGGCCTGGCTGGCCGGCCACCAGTCCCACTTCACGATGGTCGGCGGCCTCCAGTCGGCCCGCTCCCTCCCGCACTTCGCCCGGGCCTACGAACTCGCCGACGGTCTGGGCCTGTTCCCGGACCCGAAGCTGGCGGAGGAACGCATGAAGAACCTGCTGTCGCTGTACGGGGTGAACCAGTGAGCGCTCTCGGGGACCTGTCCCGCTTCTCCATCAACCAGATGACGGTCAAGCAGCTGTCGATGCCCGAACTGGTCGACGCCTGCCGCGAGTTGGGCGTGACGAACGTCGGCCTGTGGCGTGAGCCCGTCCAGAGTCACGGTCTGGAGGCGACCGCGAAGCTGGTCCGCGACGCGGGCCTGACGGTGACAACGTTGTGCCGGGGCGGCTTCTTCACGGCCATCGACCCGGCCGAGCGGACGGCGGCCCTGGCCGACAACCGCCGGGCCATCGACGAGGCCGCGACCCTGGGCACCGAAGTGCTGGTCCTCGTCTCCGGCGGCCTCCCGCCCGGCTCGAAGGACCTGCACGGCGCGCGGGAGCGCATCGCGGACGCCCTGGGGGAGCTGGGCCCGTACGCGGAGCAGCACGGCGTCCGGCTGGCCATCGAGCCCCTCCACCCCATGTACGCGTCCGACCGCTGCGTGGTCTCGAGCCTCACCCAGGCCCTGGACCTCGCCGAACGCTTCCCGGCCCACCAGGTCGGCGTCGCGGTCGACACGTACCACATCTGGTGGGACGACCGGGCGCCCGCCCAGATCGCCCGCGCCGGTGCGGGCGGCCGCATCCACACCTTCCAACTCGCCGACTGGACGACCCCGTTGCCCGAGGGCGTCCTGAACGGCCGCGGCCAGATCGGCGACGGCGCGATCGACATGCGCGCATGGCAGGGCTACGTGGAGACGGCGGGCTACACCGGCGCGATCGAGGTCGAGCTGTTCAACGACGGGCTGTGGGCCCGCGACGGCCGAGAGGTCCTCGCGGAGACGGCGGCCCGGTTCGTGGAGCACACGGCGTAGGGCTCGGCGACGGTGGCCGGAGAGGGGGATGGGGGGATTGCAGGCCCTCTCTCCGGCCGCCGAAAAAAACGGCTCGGGGGGACGAGCCGGCTAGCGCGCCACGCGGTAGCGGAGGTAGACGAATTTCGAGCTGAAGGTGCGGGTCTCGACGAGGTCGAGGCCCACCCGGCGCTCGTCTCGGGGGAAGAACGGAATGCCGCCGCCGACCAGCACCGGGTAGACCACGATCTGGTACTCGTCGATCAGACCCGACGCGGCCGCCTCGGCGGCCAGAGTCGCGCCGCCGATCGCGATGTCGCCCTCTCCCGGCTCGGCTCGCAGCCGCTCGATCTCCTCCGCCAGACTGCCGGAGGCCAGGCGGGCATTGCCCTGCACCGCCGACAGCGTGGTGGAGAACACCACCTTCGGGAGCGGATTCCAGAGCGCGGCGAACTCGAGCTCCGAGTCGTTGAGCGATGGGTCCTGGTCGGCGGTCTCCCAGTACAGCATCGTCTCGTACAGCCGTCGTCCCAACAGGTGGACGCCGACCCCTCGAATGTCGTCGACCCAGAAGCGAAAGACCTCCTCGTCGGGCGCCGACCAGTCGAAGCCGCCGTCCGGCCCGACGATGTAGCCGTCGAGTGAGACGCTCATCGAATAGCTCACGCTGCGCATCGGCAGTCCTCCTCGGTGACGGGTTTCGACACTACGACTGCCGGACGCCGCAGAACTCATCGCGACGCGCCGGATCCCCCGAGCCCTTCCCGGATACCGGCGTCCCCGCAGCCACACCGGACGCCCCGCCGGTTCGCCTGCCCGGCGGAGCGTCCGCGCGCGGTGGGAGGCCGCCCGTGGGCTCGGACAGACCCCTGGTGCAGTGACGTGTGAGCGCCACGGAAAACGAGGAGTCGTCCGCCCGCCTGCTGCCCTGGCGAGCCCTGACGGCAAGCCCTGCTACGTCGTCGGCGACGGAACGGGGTACGTGTGGCGCATGGCGGACGACGTCGAGTGCGTGCGACTCGGCATGGCGGACGACCTCCTCGGCCACGCCGACGCCCTCCTCGCGGAGCACCGGGCGACCGGGGCCGGACTCCGCTGCCTCGCTCGGCGCCTCGTCGAGTCTCTGCGGGACGTCAGGCGGCCCCAATGGCGTAAGGGGCGGGGGCACTGGAGGGCGGTCGGGTTTTGGGGTTACGCTCGGCGGGACGGTTTCTCTGACTGAGTCAGAGATGTCTCCACGGCGAGGGGATCGGATCGGTCATGACAGGGCAGGCAGTCCAGACAGTCCAGGAGTTCCGTGCCTTCAACCGCTTCTACACGAACGTCATCGGCGCCCTCGACTACGGACGCCGCCTCTACGCCCCCTACAGCCTCACCGAGTCCCGCGTCCTGTACGAACTCGCGCACGCGCCCCGCACGGACGCGGCCGATCTGCGGGCCGCGCTCTCGCTGGACTCGGGCTATCTGAGCCGGATCCTCAACCGGTTCGAGCAGGACGGGCTGGTGGAGCGGGCGCCGTCCGAGGAGGACTCGCGGCGGCGCCGTGTCGTCCTCACCGAGCGCGGCCGGGAAGCCGCCGGTCTGCTCGACGAGCGGGCCCAGGACAGCACCGGCGCGCTGCTGGAGAGCGTCGCGCCCGCCGACCGGACGCGGCTCTCCGAGGCCATGCGGACCATTCGCCGGCTCCTCGGCGAACAGCGAGGCGAACAGCCGCCGGAGTCCCAGGAGGTCCTGCTGCGCGGGCCGGAGCCCGGCGACCTCGGGTGGATCGTGCAGCGCAACGCCGCGCTCTACACGGCCGAGTACGGCTTCGACGCCGACTACGAGGGGCTCGTCGCCCGGATCGTCGCCGACTACGCCGAGGACCACGACCCGAGCCGCGAGCGGGTGTGGATCGCCGAGCTGGCCGGCCGGGCGGTCGGCTGCGTGATGTGCGTACGGGACGAAGCGCCCGGCACCGCCCGGCTGCGGCTGCTGCTCGTCGAGCCGGACGCGCGCGGCCACAGGATCGGGGACCGGCTGGTCGGCGCGGTCGTCGCCTTCGCCCGCGAGGCCGGCTACGACGACATCGTCCTGTGGACCAACGACATCCTGTCCACCGCCCGGCACATCTACCGCCGCCACGGGTTCACGCTCACCGCCGAACGCCCCCACCACTCCTTCGGCAAGGACCTGACCGGCCAGGACTGGCGACTGGATCTGCGGCGAGTAGGGTCCGAGGCATGAAGTTCGCCTTCTCCACTCTCGGTGTTCCAGGACTGTCCATACCGGAGGTACTGGCGCTCGCGTCCGCGCACGGCTTCCACGGCGTCGAACTGCGCGCCCATCCCGAGGAACCGGTCCATCCCGGCATCGGTCCGGACGAGCGGGCCGCCGTGGCCGCCGCGTTCCGGGCCGCCGGGGTGGAGGTGCTCGGGATCGCCGGGTACGCGCGGGTCGCGGCTCCCGGGGACGACGCTCCGGTCGTCGAGGAGGTCAGGACGCTGATCGACCTCGCCGCGGACCTGGGGGCGCCGTACGTCCGCGTCTTCCCGGGCGGGGCCGACGGGCAGGCGGACGCCGACGCCGTGGCCGCGCGCCGGCTGGGCACGGCCGCCGAACACGCCGCCGACCGTGGCGTACGCGTCCTGCTGGAGACCCATGACTCCCACCGCACCGGAGCGGACGCGATGCGCGTGCTCGGCCTGGTCGGGCATCGGCAGGTCGGCGCGCTGTGGGACGTCATGCACACCTGGCTGGGCGGCGAGCAGCCGCTGGAGACGTACGCGGCGCTCTCGCCGTACCTCGGATACGTGCAGGTCAAGGACATCGCCTCGGCCGAGGACACCACCCCGCTGGCGCTCGGCGCCGGGGTGCTGCCGCTCGCCGAGTGCGTGGAGGTGCTGACGCGGCACGGCTGGGACGGGTGGCTGTGCTGGGAGTACGAGAAGCGGTGGTACGAGGCCGCCCAGCCGTTGCCGGAGCTGCTGGGCGGCGGACGCGAGCATCTCGGACGACTCCTCAACGACTCCGCGTGAGCGACGACTCCGGTGAGCGTCGAATCCGGTGAGCGACGACTCCGGTGAGCGACGACTCCGGTGAGCGTCGAATCCGGGTGAGCGTCGAATCCGGGGTGAGCGCCGCAGGCCGCATCTGAACCACCGCGACCTGAACTACCGCACCCTGAACTTCGCTTCCCCGTCCGCGCACCACTCCAGCACCGACGGCCAGGAACCGTATCCCGCGTCCAGGTCGAGGTGGGCTGCGCCGGGGAGGAGTTCGGCGGTGAGGCCCAGGGGGTCGCCGTAGACGGCCTGGACGCCTTCCGGGCAGTACGGGTCGTCGTCGCCGGCGACGAGCCGGGTGGGGGTGGGGAGTTCGAGGGCGTCGAGCGGCGGGGGCGCAAACTCCGCGACCTCGGGGTAGCCGGCGAGCACCGGGCCCGACGGCGGAGCCACCAGCAGGACGCGGTCCACGTCGCCGGTCCCCGGTGTCTCCCGCGCGACGGCGTGCAGCCAGAGCGGGACGGAGAGGCTGTGGGCGACGACCACACGGTCATCGGAGTCCGGCAACTCCCTTAGATGCCGCTCCAGTTCGCCCAGCCACTCCGGCAGGCCGGGGTCGTCCGGGTCGGGCAGCTGCGGGTAGACGACGGCGTGGCCGAGCGCGGTGAGGCGGTCGGCGAGCCAGTGCTGCCAGTGGTCCTCGGGGCGGTGGTTCTGCCAGCCGTGGAGGATGAGGAAGGAACGTGTGGTCATGACCCCGCTGCTTTCAGTGCATCAGTGCTTCAGTGCTTCAGTTCTTTCGGCGCTTGCCGTGCTTGCCGTGCTTTCGACGCCACGCGTTCCTCCAGCCGTGCCCTGCGCTCGGGCCATTCGTCCGCCGTGATCGAGAAGATCGCGGAGTCGCGGAGGCGGTCGTCCTCGCCCGGGGCCCACGAGCGGGACCAGTTGCGCAGGACGCCCTCGAAGCGGGCGCCGACGCTCTCTATGGCGGCGCGGGAGCGGGCGTTGCGGGCGTCGGTCTTCAGGTCGACGCGGGAGACGCTCCACTCCTCGAAGGCGTGCCGGAAGAGGAGGAGTTTCGCCTCGGCGTTCACGCCGGTGCCCTGGGCGGAGGCGGCGAGCCAGGTGAAGCCGATCTCGACGGCGTCGAGTCGGTCGTCGTCCCGCCAGGTGCGCGGTTCCCAGTACGAGGTGGCGCCGACCGCCCGCCCCGAGGCGAGGGAGACCTGGGCGTAGGGCGCGAGCCGGCCCGTGGCCGCGCGGGCGAGCTGGGCGTCGACGTAGTCGCCGACCTCGTCGGCGCGGGGCACCCACGTGAACGTGTACGTCCCCCGGTTCTCCTCGGCCGCCGCCGCCAGCTCGGCCGCGTGCCGCCGCTCCAGCGGCTCCAGGCGGACCAGCGTGCCCTCGAGAACCGGCCCCCGCAGTGTGAACGTCACCCGATCAAGTCCTTTCTCAGCTCCGCGAACGCCTCGTGGAAACCGGGGAAAGTCTTACGGACGCAGCCGGGGTCGTCGAACGAGATTCCGGGGACGCGCAGACCGGTCACCGCGAAGGACATGACGATGCGGTGGTCGCCGTAGGTCTTGATGTCGGCGCCCGTGGGCGAGCCGTCCGCGGCGGAGCGGATCTCGATCCAGTCGTCGCCCGTGGCGACCTCCACGCCCAGCCGCCGGAGGTTCTCCGCGCAGGCCTCCAGCCGGTCGCACTCCTTGACGCGCGTGTTCGCCACGTCCTCGATGCGCACGGGTCCGGAGGCGAAGGGGGCGATCGCGGCAAGAGTCGGCATGGTGTCGGAGATGTCCCGCATGTTGACGGTGACGCCGTGGAGTTCGCCGGTCCCGGCCACGGTCGTACGGTCGGCGCCGACGTCCACCCGTGCGCCCATCCGCCGCAGGACGTCCACGAAGCCCAGGTCGCCCTGGAGCGCGCCCGCGCCGAGTCCCGGCACGGTCACCTCGCCGCCGGTCACCGCGGCCGCCGCGAAGAAGTAGCTCGCGGTCGACGCGTCCGGCTCGATCGCGTAGGTCGTGGCCCGGTAGCCGCCCGGCGGGACGACGTACGTGTCGCCCTCGCGGCCCACCTCCGCCCCGAACGCCCGCATCATCGCGATCGTGATCTCGACGTACGGGACCGAGACCAGGTCCGTGACCGTGATGCGCAGGCCGGTGCGGGTGAGCGGGCCGAGCAGGAGGAGGGCGGTCAGGTACTGGGAGGACTGGCCGGCGTCCAGCACCACCTCGCCGCCCTCGACTCCGGCCGCCCGCACGGTCAGCGGGTGGTGGCCCTCCGCCGCCTCGTGCCGCAGGTCCACGCCCAGGTCGCGCAGGGCGCGGGTGAGCGGGAGGAGGGGGCGGCGGCGCATCTGCGGGGAGGCGTCGAAGCGGTAGACGCCGTGTCCGGCGGCGGCGAGGGTCGGCAGGAAGCGGGCCGTGGTCGCCCCGTCCCGGCAGTAGACGTCGGCCTCGGCGAGCGCTGGCCCCTGCGGGCGGCCGTCGACCTGCCAGGCGCCCGGGGTCCGTCCGACGCGGTAGCCGAGCCGGGTCAGGCCCTCGGCGAACCCCTCGGTGTCGTCGGACCGGAGGGGGCGCTGGAGGGTGGTGACGCCGTCGGCGGCCGCGGCCAGGAACAGGGCGCGGGCGGTGATGGACTTGGAACCGGGGATGTCGACGAGGGCCATGCCCCTCATGATCCCGCGCCGGTCCGCTCCACTGCCGGTACGTCCACGGGATGGACGACGGTCGAGGCGGTGTCCTGCGCTTGAACAGACGGCGATGCGGCCGGAGCCGCGGACGCAGCTGCGGACGCGGATACGAACGGGGCGCCGGACAACGGAGCAGGGGGCGGGACGGCCGGCGGGGTTGTCGGCGCGGCCGCAGCCGAAGACGTCGGCAGCGTAGTCGGCGAAGCCGCAGGCGAAGACGTCGGCGAAGCCGCAGGCGAAGACGTCGGCGAAGCCGCAGGCGAAGACGTCGGCGAAGCCGCAGGCGAAGACGTCGGCGAAGCCGCA
>NZ_JBITCT010000029.1:0-31147 GCF_044453465.1 Streptomyces sp. NPDC051677 | reverse complement strand
CAAGACGTCGGCGAAGCCGCAGGCGAAGACGTCGGCGAAGCCGCAGGCGAAGACGTCGGCGAAGCCGCAGGCGAAGACGTCGGCGAAGCCGCAGGCGGAGACGTCGGCGCCGTTGTCGGTGTGGTCGTCGGCGGAGCTGCTCTCTTCGTCGGGGTCAGTGACGTCAGCGTCACGCCGCCTACCAGCAGTGCGGCCGCGCACCAGCGCAGGACGCTTACCGACTCGTCGAGGAACAGCGCGGCGGACGTCATGCCGAAGACGGGGACGAGGAGGGAGAAGGGGGCCACCGTGGACGCCGGGTGGCGGTGCAGCAGCCAGCCCCAGGCGCCGAAGCCGAAGACCGTGGTGACCCAGGCGACGTAGACGACCGTTCCGACGCCCTGCCAGTCGAGCCCGCGCAGTGCGGCCAGGTCCCTGGACGGGCCCTCCGTGAGGAGGGAGAGGGTGAGCAGCGGCAGGACCGGGACCGTGCTCACCCAGACCATGAAGTTCAGGGAGTCCGGCGGGGACGCCTTGCGGGTCAGGACGTTGGACACCCCCCAGCAGGCCGCCGCCGTGACGACCAGCGCGAACGCGCCGAGCGGGCCCGAGGCGCCCTCGTCGACGGCCGCCACCGCGATGCCGGCGAGGGCCACGGCCATCCCCAGCACCCGGACCCGGGTGGGGCGTTCGCCGAGTACGGCGAAGGCGACGACGGCGGTGAAGACCGACTGTATCTGCAGGACCAGGGAGGACAGTCCGGCCGGCATGCCCGCGTCCATGCCGACGAATAGCAGCCCGAACTTCGCCACGCCCAGCACCAGGCCCACCGCCACGATCCACTTCCAGGCCACCTTCGGGCGGCCCACGAAGAACACCGCGGGCAGCGCCGCCACCAGGAAGCGCAGCGCCGAGAAGAGCAGCGGTGGGAAGTGGTCGAGGCCGATCTCGACGACGGTGAAGTTCACGCCCCAGACGGCGGCGACGAGAACGGCGAGCAGAAGGTGAGCGGGTCGCATGCGTCGAGGATCACTGGTGCGGACCGTGAAGCACCAGCGATGATTACTGCACGGTTGGATGAAGCGACACTACCGATTGGACCTGCGGTGCTTGATCTCCAACGCCTCCGCGCCCTGCACGCCGTCTCCGTCCACGGCACGGTCGGCGCCGCGGCCGCCGCCCTCGGCTACACCCCGTCGGCGGTCTCCCAGCAGATCGCCAAGCTGGAACGGGAGACCCGGACGGTGCTGCTGGAGCGGGAGGGGCGCGGCATCCGACTCACCGACGAGGCGCTCCAACTCGCCGCCACGGCAAAGGAGTTGCTGGCGATCGTCGAGCGTGCGGAGACCGAGCTGGAGGAGCGGCGCGGGGTGCCGGCCGGTCGGCTGACCCTGGTGGCGTTCCCCTCGGCGGCCCGCGGCCTGCTGCCGTCCGTCCTCGCCGAACTGGCCCGCGCGCACCCGGCCCTGGACGCCCGGCTCAGCGAGATCGACCCGCACCTGTCGGTGGACCTGGTCGCGAAGGGCGCGGTGGACCTCGCCGTCGCCCACGACTGGGACATCGCCCCGCTGCCGGCCCCGGCGGGTGTCGAGCAGGCGGTGATCGGGGACGACCTGTGCGACCTGCTGGTCCCCGAGGGTCATCCCTTCGCTGGGCGTACGGCGGTACGGCGGGAGGAGCTGGGCGGTGAGCGCTGGATCTGCCAGCCGCCCGGCCGGGTCTGCAACGACTGGCTGATGCGCACCCTGCGCGCGGCCGGGCACGAGCCGGACGTCGTCCACACCGCCGAGGAGAACCCCACCCTCGTCGCCCTGGTCGCCGCCGGCCTCGGCGTCGCCCTCATCCCCCGGCTCGGGCGCGGCCCGCTGCCGCCGGGGGTGGTGGAGGTGCCGCTCGACCCGATTCCCGTACGGCGGCTGTACGCGCTGTGGCGCACGGGCGCGGCGCGGCGGCCGGCGATCGCGGAGACGGTGCGGGTGCTGCGCGAGCAGTGGCCGCGCGTGTCGGCCCACTGAGGGGCACCGGCCCCACGCGCCCTGGGTGCATGCCCCGGGTGCCCCGCACGCCCCTGCCGACCGCGTCCCAGGAGTCCCCTCACGTCTCACCCGTACCGACTTCCGGAAATCCGGGCGGGAGCGGGAACCCTGTCCGAGGCCCGCTCGTCCAACCCGCAAGTTGTCGGATGAGTCACCTCGGTGCGGTGTCGGCCCTCGCTACTGGCTGCGATCGCTGACCCACCCTCTCCGCCGCACCGCGAACCGGCAGCCGAGCCGTCATCGGCGCGCCCCCCTCCAATGCGCCGATGGCGGCGCCGCTCCAGGTAGCGTGCGCCACCGGGCCCCCGCCCGGCCCCCACCCGGACCCCCCACCCGGCCTTCGGCCTCCGGTAAGGAGCGCACATGCCCTCCCGACGCACCGTCCTCGCCGCCACCGCAGGTGTCACCGCCGCCCTGACCGTCGGCGCCGCGGCGTCCGCGAGCGACCGTGACCCGAGCGCCCTCCTCGCGCGGATGACGCTGGAGGAGAAGGTCGGCCAGGTCTTCGTCTCGCGGGTGTACGGCCACTCGGCGACCGCGCCCGACCAGGCCGACGTCGACGCCAACCGCACCGAACTCGGCGTACGCACGGCCGCCGAGCTGCTGGCCCGCTACCGGCCCGGCGGGATCATCTACTTCACGTGGGCGCACAACACCCGCGACCCGCGGCAGCTCGCGGACCTCTCCAACGGCATCCAGCGGGCCTCGCTCGGGCAGCCGCGCGGTCTGCCGGTGCTGATCTCCACCGATCAGGAGCACGGCGCCGTCTGCCGGGTGGGCAGGCCCGCCACCCTCTTCCCGGGCGCGATGGCGATCGGGGCCGGCGGCTCGCGCGCCGACGCCCGCACGCTCGGGCGGCTCGCGGGCGGCGAGCTGCGGGCGATGGGCGTCCGGCAGAACTACTCCCCCGTCGCCGACGTCAACGTCAACCCGGCCAACCCGGTCATCGGCGTCCGCTCCTTCGGCGCCGACCCGGACGCGGTGGCCGCGCTGGTCGCGGCGGAGATCGAGGGCTACCGGTCGGCGGGGGTGGCGGCGACCGCCAAGCACTTCCCCGGGCACGGGGACACGGCCGTCGACAGCCACACCGGGTTCCCCGTCATCACCCATACGCGTCAGGTGTGGGAGACGCTGGACGCGGTGCCCTTCCGGGCGGCGATCGCGGCCGGCGTCGACTCCCTCATGACCGCCCACATCCTGGTGCCCTCCCTCGACGCCTCCGGAGACCCCGCCACCCTGTCCCGTCCCATCGTCACCGGCATCCTGCGCGAGAAGCTCGGCTACGACGGGGTCGTGGTCACCGACGCCCTCGACATGGCGGGCGTGCGCACCAAGTACGGCGACGACCGGGTGCCCGTGCTCGCGCTCAAGGCCGGCGTCGACCAGCTCCTCAACCCGCCCAAGCTGGACGTGGCCTTCAACGCCGTCCGGAAGGCCGTCCAGGACGGGGAACTCACCGAGCGGCGGCTCGACGAGTCGGTCCTGCGGATCCTGCGGCTGAAGACCCGGCTGGGACTCTTCGACGAGCCGTACGTCGACCCGGCCGGGGTCGGACGCACGGTCGGCGCCCGGGCGCACCTCGCGGCGGCCGACGGGATCGCCGAGCGGACGACGACGCTGCTGGTCAACGAGGGGCAGGTGCTGCCCCTGTCCCCCCGCACCCACCCCCGCGTCCTGGTCGTCGGCGCCGACCCAGCCTCGCCCACCGGCACCACGGGCCCGCCCACCGGCGTCCTGGCCGCCGCCCTCACCGAACTGGGCTTCACAGCGACGGCCCTGTCCACGGGCACGGCCCCGCCGCCCGAGACGATCACTCAGGCGGTGACGGCGGCGGACACGGCCGACGCCGTGGTGGTGACGACGTACAACGTGACGGCGGACGGCGGGCAGCGCACGCTGGTGGAACAACTGGCGAAGCACCTGGCGCCGACCGGCCGTCCGCTGGTGGTGGTGTCGATCCGCAACCCGTACGACGCGGCCCAACTGCTGTTGGTGAAAGCTCACTTGGCGGCCTACTCGTGGACCGACGTCGAACTGCGGGCCGCCGCCCGGGTGATCGCCGGGACGGTGGCGCCGCGCGGGAAACTGCCGGCGCCCGTGCGACGGGCGGACGATCCGACGCAGGTGCTGTACCCGATCGGCCACGGCCTGACGTACGGGGCCTGACGTACGGGGCCTGACGTACGGGGCCTGACGTACCGGCCGTACGCCGAGCGCCGAGCGCGCGCCCCGCACCCACGCGCAATGCACTCCGCGCGGCTGGCGTGCGCCGGGCGTGACGGGTCACGCTGGGTCAGGCCCTGCTCGTCGGGGCATCGGAGCGTCGGGGCGGGTGGGGGGAGGCCGATGCGCGGGAGCCGGTCCGTGAGGGTGGCCTGCGGGACGCTGACCGCCACCCTTCTCCTGACGGCATGTCAACTGCTGTCCTCGGATGACGGCTCCGACGGCAGCGCGCCCACGACAGCACGAACGCCTCCCTCCTCCCTGGCCCCCGTCTCCGGCATCGGGCCGCTCTTCCTCGCCGTCGGCGAGTGCAGCTCCTTCGGGACGATCAGCTTCACCGAGGTGCCGTGCGGCGGGGAACGGGCGGCGGCGCGGGTCGTCGCCCGGCACGACGGGACGGCCGCCGAGGGCCCGCCCTGCCCGCCGACCACGGACTTCGTCCTCCACATCGGCGAACAGCCCGCCGAGACCGGCGCCGGCTCCATCCCGCCGGGCTACGCCTGCATGCGCACCCTCCAGCCGCCCCACCCCGGCGACCCGGGCGCCGGCGGCGGCCCCCGCACGATCGTCGGCGACTGCGTGTACGGCGCGGGCCAGGGCCGGGTCCGCGAGACGGCCTGCGACGGCTCGGGCACGCGAACCCCCCAGTACAAGGTGACGAAGGCGGTACCGGCCCGAGCGAACTGCCCACCGTCCACGGCCCTGTACGTCCAACTCGGCGGCGCCCCGAACCCGGTGGGCTGCGCCCGGCCGGTGTGAACGCCGTGCGCTGAGCGCGCACGGCGTCCCACGGGCTCACAGGGCGTCACGGACGAAGCGCGGGCTCCCGCTCCACGTCGCGGACGTCCAGCTTGGCGTCGAACTTCGCGAGGGGTTTGGCCTGGGTCACGGCTGAGGGTGAGACGCCCGCCCAGGCCAGGATCCGGGCCGTCGCCAGGGTCTTCTGGTCCGCGACCAGGCCCGCCACGTTCGCGCCGTGGTTCAGGCCGGGGGCCGTGAAGACGTAGGAGTCCTTCGCGCCCTTGCCCAGGCGGAAGCGTTCCGCGCCCCACGGGTCGTTCTGGCCGTAGACGAAGAGCATGTGGTGGGCGTTGTGCCTGACCCAGGTGTCGACGTCACGCATCGCCCACGGCTGGAACTTCATGGAGATGTCGCGGGGGACGAAGTTGCGCGGCGGCTGGTAGCCGTAGCGGATGTACTTCTTCTCGATGTACGGGAAGTGGATGGTGGGTGCGCCGAGTTGGGTGCCCGCCTGGTAGTAGTACGGGGTGTAGGTCTCCAGGCCCTGGTCGGTGTAGGCGGAGAAGCCGGAGATCGTGTCGATCGACGTCCAGATCTCGTCGTCCGTCGCCGTCGCCGCGTTCGCGGGGATCGTGTCGCAGTCGGACAGCAGGCTGTACTGCCAGAAGCCCCAGACGTAGTCCAGGACGACGGCCTCGTAGGCGCGGTCCAGGGTGCCGATGGTGGTGAACGTGTAGCCGTTCTCCGCCGCGTACGCCTCGTACTTCTTCTCCAGCGGCTCCCGGCGCGCCAGCGCCTCGCGCTGCACGGCGTTCAGACGGTCGCGGCACTCCTTGGTGCCGACCTGGGTGAAGAAGCGGTCGTACGCCGAGTCCTCGTCGTTGACGACGTCGTTGGGGGCCACGTAGGCCACCACGCCGTCCATGTCCTTGGGGTAGAAGCGCTCGTAGTACGTCGCCGTCATGCCGCCCTTGGAGCCGCCGGTGGAGATCCAGTTCTTGCTGTAGATCTTCTTCAGCGCCTGGAAGATGCGGTGCTGGTCGCTCGCCGCCTGCCAGATGTCCAGCTTGGACCAGTCGGCCGGGTCGGGGCGGGAGGGGTTGAAGAAGCGGTACTCCATGGAGACCTGGTTGCCGTCCACGATCTGGGTGGGCTCGCGGCGGCCGGGGGTGGTGGAGACGTTGTAGCCGCCGGTGTAGAAGACCGTGGGGCGGCTGACGTCCTTGTGGAGCACCGTGATCCGCTGCTGGAAGGAGCCCTTGGACGGGTGCCGGTGGTCGACCGGCTGGGTGTAGTTCAGGACGAAGTAGCGGTAGCCGGGGTACGGCTTCTCCTGGATCAGGCTCATGCCGGGGATCGAGAGAAGCCGGTCCTTGATGTCGGCCGGCTGCGGCTCCGCGGCGGTGGCCGCGCCCGCCGTGCTCAACGTGCCTATGAGCACGGTGAGCGCCAGCAGCCATCTGAGCGCCTTGCGCATGCGCGTGCACCCTCCCTGTGAGACAGATGTGCGTCGCCGGAAACTATCGCCGACAACACCCGTCACACCAGAGGGACTTGGTGAGTCGGAGCTAGCAGAGGATCCAGCCCGAGCCGTATCGGCCGGCCGCCACCGCTCCCGTCACCCGCACACACCGGTGTCCCGCGTAGACGGTCACGGAGGGGGAGGTACGGGCGTGCTTCCAGGACTTGGCGACGGCGACATGGCCGCGTGCCTGCACGCTCACCGACATCTGCCGCACCGTGCCGGGGTGCTTCTGGACGGTGACGGCGCAGACCAGGCCGCCGTTCTTGTAGACCAGCACCGAGCCGGTGGAGAACGACAGGGTGCGCACCTTGTGGCCCGCGCAGGTCGTGGACGGCGCCGCCTGGGCGCTGCCCGGCGCCACGACGGCCAGCAGTGCGCCCGCGATCAGCACGGCCAGTCCCACCCCCAGCCGCCGCACTGTCGCACTCCTCGCACCTTTGCCCACGGTCCCCGTCCCCTCCCGCGTTCGCCGTACGCGACGGCCGTATCCCGCCGACCTCACTCGCGATTGCCGTACTGATGTACGGACGCACGACGTGTGTCGGATGGTTGCACGGTCGTCACCGGGACGCGCCGACCGGCTCCTCGGGCTCGACCTCGCCGACGAAGGTCCGCCACAGGCGGGCGTAGCGCCCGTCGAGGGCGAGCAGCTCGTCGTGTGTGCCGTCCTCGACGACCTGCCCGTGGTCCATGACCACGACGCGGTCCGCGCGGGCGGCGGTGGTCAGGCGGTGGGCCACCACCAGGGTCGTACGGCGGCCCGCGAGACGGTCTGTCGCCTGGTTGACCTGGGCTTCGGTCGCCAGGTCCAGGGCGGCCGTGGCCTCGTCCAGGAGCAGGACGTCCGGGTCGACGAGTTCCGCGCGGGCCAGGGCGATCAGCTGACGCTGACCGGCGGAGAGGTTGCGGCCGCGCTCGGCGACCTCGTGGAGGTAGCCGCCGTCGAGCGTCGCGATCATCTCGTGCGCGCCCACCGCCCGCGCCGCCGCCTCCACCTCGGCGTCGGTGGCCTCGGGCCGGCCGTAGGCGATGGCGTCGCGGACGGTGCCGGGGAAGAGATACGCCTCCTGCGGTACGACGCCCAGACGGTGGCGGTACGACGTGAGGTCGAGCGAGCGCAGGTCCGTGCCGTCGACGGTGACCCGGCCGCCGGTGGGGTCGTAGAAGCGGGCCACCAGCTTGACGAGGGTCGACTTGCCTGCGCCGGTCTCGCCGACGAACGCGACCGTCTGACCCGCGGGGATGCTCAACTCGATCCCGGTCAGGGCCTCTTCGGGTTCATCGGTGGGGCCGTACTTGAAGTGCACGTCCTCGAAGGCGATCTCGCCGCGCAGGGAGAGGACGTCGAGCGGCTCGTCGGCGGACTTCGTGGACGTCGGCTCCTGGAGCAGCTCCTGGATGCGGCCCAGGGAGACGGTCGCCTGCTGGTAGCCGTCGAAGACCTGGGAGAGCTGCTGGACGGGCGCGAAGAACAGGTCGATGTACAGCAGATACGCCACCAGCGCGCCCGTCGTCAGCGTCGCCGCGTCGATCCGGCCCGCGCCCGCGATCAGCACCGCCGCCGCCGCGACCGACGACAGCAGCTGCACGAACGGGAAGTAGATCGAGATCAGCCACTGGCCCCGGATCCGGGCCTGGCGGTAGCTGTCGCTGCGCTCCGCGAACCGCGCCCCGCCGTCCCGCTCGCGCCGGAAGGCCTGCACGATCCTGAGCCCGGACACCGACTCCTGGAGGTCGGCGTTGACCGACGACACCCGCTCGCGGGCGAGCTCGTACGCCTTCACGCTCGCCCGGCGGAAGAAGAAGGTGGCGATGATCAGCGGCGGGAGCGTCGCGAAGACGACGAGCGCGAGCTGTAGGTCGATCACCAGCAGGGCGACCATGATGCCGAAGAACGTGACGACCGAGACGAAGGCCGTGACCAGCCCCGTCTGCAGGAACGTGGACAGGGCGTCGACGTCGGTCGTCATCCGGGTCATGATCCGGCCGGTCAGCTCCCGCTCGTAGTAGTCGAGTCCGAGCCGCTGGAGCTGGGCGAAGATCTTCAGGCGGAGGGTGTAGAGGACGCGTTCGCCGGTGCGGCCGGTCATGCGGATCTCGCCGGTCTGCGCGAACCACTGCACCAGCACGGCGAGCAGCGCGAGCAGCGAGGCGGTCCAGACGGCGCCCAGCGCCATCCTCGTCACACCCTGGTCGATGCCGTGCCGGATCATCACCGGCAGCAGCAGGCTCATCCCGGCGTCGACGGCGACCAGGCCGAGGCTGACCAGGAGCGGCGCGCCGAAGCCGCGCAGCAGCCTGCGCAGGCCGTAGGACTCCTCCGGCTGGACCGCCCGCCCCTCGTCGATGCCGGGGGTGTCGGCGGCCGGGGGCAGCGCTTCCACCTGGGCGAGGAGTTCGGGGGTGGCGGGCATGCCGGACAGGGCGGTGTCCTTCGGCTCGCGGTCGCCGGTCCACAGGCGGGGCGTCACCCCGCGCTCGGCGTCGAACTCGGCGTCCAGCTCGTCGCGGACGGAGGTGTCCTCGCCGGGCGCGACCGGCTGGGCGTGCCCGGGCGAGACGCCGCCGAGGCCGTCGGGGTCGGTGAGCAGGCGGCGGTAGAGCGGGGAGCGTTCCTGGAGCTCCTCGTGGGTGCCGAGGTCGGCGAGGCGTCCGGCGTCGAGGACGGCGATGCGGTCGGCGAGGTTGAGGGTGGAGCGGCGGTGCGCGATGAGGAGCGTGGTGCGGCCCTGCATGACGTGCTTGAGCGCCTCGTGGATCTCGTGCTCGACGGCCGCGTCCACGGCGGAGGTGGCGTCGTCGAGGACCAGCAGGCGCGGGTCGGTGAGGATCGCGCGGGCCAGGGCGACGCGCTGGCGCTGGCCGCCGGAGAGGGTGAGGCCGTGCTCGCCGACCGTCGTGTCGTAGCCGTCGGGCAGCTCGGCGATGAACCGGTCGGCCTGGGCGGCGCGGGCGGCGGCCTCTATCTCGTCCTGGGTGGCGTCGGGACGGCCGTAGGCGATGTTGGCGCGGACCGTGTCGGAGAAGAGGAAGGAGTCCTCCGGGACCAGGCCGATCGCGGCGCGCAGGGAGTCCTGGGTGAGCTCGCGGACGTCGTGGCCGCCGATGAGGACGGCGCCCCGGGTGACGTCGTAGAAGCGGGGCAGGAGGAGCGAGACCGTCGACTTGCCGGAACCGGAGGAGCCGACGACGGCGAGGGTCTCGCCGGGGCGGATCTCGAAGGTGAGGCCGTCGAGGACGGGGTGGTCGGGGTCGTAGCCGAACGCGACGTCGTCGAACTCGACGGTGGCGGGGGCGTCGGCGGGGAGTTCCTTGACGCCGTCCGTCATCGACGGCTCGGTGTCGATCAGCTCCAGGACGCGTTCGGTGCCCGCGCGGGCCTGCTGGCCCACCGTGAGGACCATGGCGAGCATCCGCACCGGGCCGACGAGCTGGGCGAGGTAGGTGGAGAAGGCGACGAACGTGCCGAGGGTGATGTGCCCGCGCACGGCCAGCCAGCCGCCCAGCGCCAGCATCGCGACCTGACCGAGCGCGGGAACGGCCTGCAGGGCCGGGGTGTACGCGCTGTTGAGCCGGATGGTGCGCAGACGGCCCGCGAAGAGCCGGCGGCCGACCTCGCGCAGTTTGCCCGTCTCCTGGTCCTCCTGCCCGAAGCCCTTCACCACGCGGACGCCGCTGACGGCGCCGTCGACCACGCCCGCGACCGCCGCCGCCTGTGCCTGCGCGTACCAGGTGGCCGGGTGCAGCTTGGTGCGGCTGCGCTTGGCGATGTACGCGAGCGCGGGCGCCACGGCGAGGGCGACCAGGGTCAGCGGCAGCGACAGCCACGCCATGATCACCAGGGAGATCAGGAAGAGGAGGAGGTTCCCGATCGTCATCGGGAGCATGAAGAGCAGGCCCTGGATGAGCTGGAGGTCGCTGGTGGCGCGGCCGACGACCTGCCCGGTGGACAGCTCGTCCTGGCGGCGGCCGTCGAGCCGGGTGATCGTCTCGAACATCTCGGTCCGCAGGTCGTGCTGGACGTCGAGGGCGAGCCGGCCGCCGTAGTAGCGGCGGACGTAGGTGAGGGCGTAGACGAGGAGCGCGGCGCCGATGAGGGCTCCCGCCCAGGGGGCCATGTCGCGGCTGTGGTCGCCGATGACGTCGTCGATGATCACCTTGGTGACCAGCGGGACCAGGGCCATGACGGCCATGCCGCCGAGGGAGGAGCCGAGCGCGAGGACGACGTCCGTCGGGTGGCGCCATGCGTAGCCTGCCAGGCGGCGTGCCCAGCCTCGTGGTGTCTCCCCCTGCTGCGCTGCCACGCGGATGCCTTCCTTCGGACTTCGAACAGACCTGATCTTCCGGAAGGCACCAACGCGAATGGACGCCGATTTCATCCCGCCGCGACAAAACGGGGGCGTCGGTCAGACACGTACACGCAGGTCGTAGAAGCGGGTCGTCTGGGCCGCGTTCTGGTTGTCGTCGCTGACCAGGAGCACCTTGAGGCGGTTCTTGGCGTGGCCCGTGATCACCATGCCCTCGATGTTGTCCAGCAGCGGGTTCGGCTGGGGCTGCTTGGCGGTCGCTCCCAGTGACGGGCAGGTCACCAGGTCCGTCAGCAGGGTCTTCTTGACCAGGCGTACGCCGTCCTGGCCGGTGAGGTTCCCGACGCCGCTCGTGTCCGTCGCGTGGCGCGGGTCGGCCAGGTAGAGGCGGACCGTGTTGCCGACGCCCGCCGTGAAGCCGCGTTCCAGGACCAGGAGCCGCCCGTCGGGGGTGGCCTGGACCTCGGGGACGCCGAGGCCGGAGTCCGTGCGGTACGCGTACTGCGCGCCGAGCGCGAAGCGGCCGCCCTTGGTCCGGTTCCAGGTCTGGAAGCGGACGATGCCCGCGCTGTCACCGGAGATCGCGTACTCCATGGAGGCGAGGAGCGTGCGGCCGCCGGGCAGGAGGGTCAGGCCCTCGAAGGTCTGGTTGGACGTGGCCCGGCCGGCGGGCGCGACGAGGAGCGAGGACGGCACCGGGAGACGGTCGAGGATCCGGCCGTCGCGGCTGTAGCGGCGGATCGACGGCTCCGTCTCGGAGGTGATCAGAGGGGTGCCGTCGCCGTCGATGACGAGACCCTCGGAGTCGAGGGCGGCGCCGTTCTCGTCGGCGAGCGGGACGACCGACTCCGGGGCGAGGGTTCTCGCGTCCAGGCCGAAGAGGGCGGAGCGGTCGGAGAGGGCGGCGAGGGAGCCGCCGTCGCGGTCTACGGCGAGCGCGGAGAGGTTGCCGACGAACGTGCCGTCGTAGGTCGTCTTGTCGAGGGCGTCGGAGAAACGGTCGAGGGAGACGGACGGTGAACAGGCGTTGCTCGTGGGCGGGTGGGCGCTGGCGGGCCCGGCGGCGACCACAGTGGTGGCCGCCGCCAGGCCGGCGGTGAGGGCGGCGAGTACGGTTCGCAGGCGCATGGCCGTCACCGTAGGACGGGCCGGTGACGCGGAGGAGGCCGCCGCGTAAAGCGTCGGCCTGTCGAAGGTCGAAGGCCGACGGTCGAAGGTCGAAGGTCGAAGGTCGAAGGTCGAAGGCGGAGAGCGTCAGCCGCTCGAAGGCACCGCCGGGATCGCTTCCTGGGGCCTGTCCGTCGGCACGTACCGCTGGATGGTCGCACTGTTCGCGGCGGTCGTCGGCACCAGGTCCTTGTGGATGGCCTTGGCCACGTTCTGGATGGTGGTGACGCCGTAGCTCATGGTGCTGTTGCCGTGGGTGAGCACGGTGATCATGTAGTCGTGGCCGCCGCCATTGAACGTGCCGACGCTGTGCACGCGCCAACCGTGCGTGGAGCGCTGCAGCCAGCCGTTCTTGACGTGCACCGTCACGGTCGAGGGCGCCCCGGCCGGCGTACCCCAGCGCTGCGAGGAGATGACCTGGTTCATCAGCTTGAGGATGTACGCGCGGGAGTTGTCGCTCAGCACGGTGTTCTTGGCGGTGATCAGCTTGAGCAGCTTCTGCTCGTCGGTGACGTTGATCTGGGTCAGGCCCCAGTAGCCGTTCGCGCCCGGCACGGTCCGGGTCATACCGGCGGCGGTGAGGAAGCCCTTGATCTTCGTCATGCCGAGCTGCTTCCACAGGGTCGTGGTCGCGTTGTTGTCCGACTGCGTGATCATGGCCTTGGCGAGCGTGGTCTCCCTGGTGGTCAGGTAGCGGTTGTGCTTCTTGGCGTCCCACAGGAGCGTGGCGAGGACGGTGACCTTGACGACGCTCGCGGAGTCGTAGGCCGAAGTCGCGCGCAGGGTGCACGTGGTGTTGGTGGTGCGGTCGTAGAGGCCGACCGCGACAGTGCCCGCGCGGTTCGCCAGCGCCGCGGTGATGTCCTTCTGCAACTTGGCGGCCAGGCCCGCCTTTGCGGAAGTACAGCTGACCGTCGGGGCGGCGGCGGCCGCGGCGGGTGCGGCGGCGGCGGGTGCGGCGGCGGCCACGCCGGTTATGAGGACGCCGGCGGTGAGCCCGGCGCCGAGCAGCCTTCTGCTTCTTGTGGTCCGGTGAGTCATGCCTCGTTGACTCACACAAGTGACCGGAAGTTGTACTCACGTTCTGTCGCGATCCACTCACAGAGTGAGACGGTCCGGTCTAGGCTCGCCAGGGGGTCGTCTGTGACCAGTCATTTGTCACAAAGGAGTGGCCATGACCAGCACGTACGGTGACTGGCTCAAACAGCAACGGGAGACGGCAGGGCTGACGCAGCAACAGCTGGCCGATATGACGGTGATGACGCGTTCGCACATCGCCCACATCGAGGCGGGGCGACGGGTGCCGTCGAAGGAGGATGCGCGGAGGCTGGACAAGGCGCTGAACACGGGCAATGTGCTGAGCAGCTTCCTGCCGCAGGACGACGTGGCGATCGCCGACTACTTCGAGGCGGTGCGCGCACTCGAACAACAGGCGGTGATGATCCGCGAGTTCGCCCTGACGTTCTTTCCGGGAATCCTTCAGACGAAAAGGTACGCACGTGAGGTCCTGGGCGCGGCGTTTCCTCCGGTGAGTGAAGAGGAGTGTGACAGGCGAGTTGTCACACGGCTTGAGCGCGCGAAGATCCTCGAAGATCCCCTGACGCCCGTCGTGTGGGCGCTGCTGGACGAGACACTGCTGCGACGCCCCGTGGCCAGCGGGGGCATCATGGCGGAGCAGATCATGCACGTCGTTCGTCTCGCAGAGACTGGACGTATCCGCGCGCACGTGATGCCGTTTGGCGCGGGTCTTCATCCGCTCATGGGCAGCATGCTCACGCTGATGTGGTTCGAGGACCAGCCGCCGCTTGCATACAGTGAGGGTGGGCACGCGGCGAGGCTGCACGACTCCCCGACCGTGGTCCGGAAGTGGCAGCATCGCTACGACCTCGCGCTCAGCGACGCGCTGCCGCAGAAGGAGTCACTGGCCCTGCTCAGGGCTACTGCTGAGGAGTACGGACACCATGACTGACCGAGCCATACCGAACGCGGCTGTACTGAGCGGCTGGCGCAAGTCGTCCCACAGCGATGACAACGCCGGCAGCTGCCTCGAAGTCCTCGACAACCACCCCGCAGGCGTCCCCGTCCGCGACTCCAAGACCCCGCACGGCCCCGCCCTGGCCTTCTCGGCGTCCGGTTGGTCGGCGTTCGTCGACGCGGTCAAGCGGGGCGGCCTCCGCTCCTAGCCCACGTACTCGTCGTGGCGGCGCAGCCAGTGGGTGTCCTCGCCCTCCTCGTGGCGGCCCATCGGGGTGCGGTCGAGGAGGCCGTAGTAGGCCATGGCGGGCTCGAGGCCTCGGGCGGTGGTGACGTACGTCCGGTAGACGGTGCCGTCCGAGAGCGCGTAGGCGCTGAGACCGGGGCCTTCGGTGACGTACTGGAGGACGTCCGTGCCGCACGCCTGCGCCATCTGACTCACCGTCGGGGGGATCCCGCCCTCGATGAAGGGCTTCAACTCGTCCTCGGAGTACGTGAAGCCGAGGTCGCGGTGGAAGTCGCCGCCTCCCGCGCAGACCCAGTCGAAGCTCCAGCCCATGCGCTCCCGGTAGGCGAGGAGCTTGTCGACCGGCGCCCGTGAAGAGCAGATCAGAGTCACGTCGCGGGCCTTGAGGTGGACCGCGTTGGGGTCGAGGGTGTCCGCGATCGAGGAGCAGACCGGGCATCCGGCCTCGTACGGCGGGCCGAACATGAAGTGGTAGACGAGCAGCTGCGAACGCCCGTCGAAGAGGTCCCGGAGCGACTTGGTCCCACCCTCGGTCTCGAAGGTGTAGTCCTTGTCGACCGGCACCCAGGGAAGCTCCCTCCGCTTGCGCGCGAGCTCGTCGCCCCGCCGGGTGAGTTCCTTCTCCTCCGCGAGCAGCTCCTGCCGGGCTGCCTCGAACTTCTCCGGTGTGCCGACCCTGTGCTCGGGCATCGCCTTTCCTCCCGTACCGGAGCAGGTACAAGCCACTTTCCAGGCTAATCCCGATAGGCCGAGGTCTCGCGTCGAGGGCGGGATGCAGGTCCCCATGCGGATCCCTTTACGGATCCCCCTGTGCGGATCCCTAGGCGGGTGCCTTTGCGTTTTCACAGCCAAGGGCCAGGTACGGCACAGCCCGCACCCACTCCCGCTTTGCACCATGCCCGAGTGACATCAGCCACCGATCCGCATCCCCACACGACCGTCTCCCCCGACTGGCCCCCGCCAACGGCGGCTTCGGCGGCTCCCCCGCCGGACAAGGCGCCGCGCTGGTCGCTCCCCGCGCTGATCGCGATCATGATCCTGGCCGGCGTGCTCTACTCCTGGAACCTGTCCGGTTCGAGCCTCAACAGCTTCTACAGCGCCGCCGTCTACAGCGGTACGAAGAGCTGGGAGGCGTGGTTCTTCGGCTCGCTGGACGCCGGGAACTTCATCACCGTCGACAAGCCGCCGTTCGCGCTCATGATCATGGGCCTGTCCTGCCGGATCTTCGGTTTCGGCACCTGGCAGATGATGGCCCCGGAGGTCGCGGCGGCGCTGGGCACGATCTGGATCCTGCACGCGTCCGTGAAGCGGGTGTTCGGGCATGCGGCGGCCGCCGTCGCGGCGCTCGTGCTCGCGCTGACGCCGATCACCGTCGCCATCAACCGCGACAACAACCCGGACACCGTCCTGGTGCTGCTGATGGTCGCGGGCGCGGCCCTAGCGCTGCGCGCCACGCGTGACGAGAAACTGCTGCCGCTCATCGGCTCCGCGGTGTGCTTCGGGCTCGCCTTCAACACCAAGATGCTCCAGGGCTACATCGCCCTGCCCGCCGTCTTCGCCGTCTACGTGTACGCGTCGCGGCTGGGGTGGCGGAAGAAGGCCGTCAACCTGGTCCTCGCGGCCGTGGCGCTCGCCGTCTCCAGCTTCTGGTGGGCGACGGCCGTGTCCCTGGTGCCCGCCGACGACCGCCCCTACATCGGCGGTTCGACCGACGGCAGCGCCTGGAACCTGATCACGGGCTACAACGGCCTGGGCCGGGTCCTCGGCGGCGAGGGCAACGGCGGAGGCGGCGGGGGCGGCGGGGGCGGAGGCGGCGGCACCTTCGCCGGGACCGCGGGCCTCGGCCGGATGTTCAACGACATCCTCGGCGGCCAGATCTCCTGGCTGATCCCCTTCGCGGGCATCGCGCTCGTCGCCGGCCTGGTCCTGTGCGGGCGCGCCCCGCGCACCGACGTCACCCGCGCCGCGCTGGTCCTGTGGGGCGGCTGGCTGGTGCTGCACTACCTGACCTTCGCCATGGCCGAGGGCACGATGCACCCGTACTACACGACCGCGCTCGCCCCCGGCATCGCGGCGCTGTGCGGTGGCGGCGGCGTCATGCTGTGGCGCGCCTTCCGCAGCGGCGACGCCCGCTGGTCGTGGGTGCTGCCCGCGGGACTGGCGGTCACCGGTGTCTGGGCGATCGTGCTGCTGCGCCGGGCCACCGGCTGGAACACCTGGCTGTGGCCGGCCGTCGGCGTGGTCATGGGGGTCGCGATCGTGGGGCTGTTCGTCCTGCGGTCCGCGAGCTCGGGCGCCAGGGTCCGGCTGCTCGGCGTGTCCGTCGCCGCGGCGATCGTGGCGGCCCTCGCGGGTCCGACGGCGTACGCCGCCTCGCCGGCCTTCGGCTCCTCCGGGGGCATGATGGGCGGCACCAACCCCACCGCCGGCCCCTCCACCGGAGGCGGCATGGGCGGTCCCGGCGGAGGCGGCGGAGGCGGCGGCCGGGGCGGCTTCGGCGGCGGCACCGGTGGTCCCGGCGGTCAGCTGCCCGGTGGCACGCAGCAGGGCGGTACCCAGCAGGGCGGCCAGGCGAACGGCGAGTTCCCCGGCGGGGGCGGCAACGGGCAGACGGCGCCGGGCGGCGGTGTGCCGAGCGGCGCGCCCGACGGTCAGGGCGGCCAGAACGGCCAGGACGGCCAACAGGGCGGCGCGAACGGCGAGTTCCCCGGCGGGACCGGGACCGGCGGCGCACCCGGCGGTGGCGGCATGGGCGGCGGCATGGGCGGCGGCGCCGACAGCGGGCTCGTCTCGTACCTGGAGAAGCACCAGGACGGCGCCACGTGGCTGATCGCGGTCTCCAACTCGCAGAGCGCGGGCCAGATGATCCTGAGCTCCGGCAAGCCCGTCATCTCCATGTGGGGCTTCACCGGCTCCGACCAGGCGATGACGCTCGCCAAGCTGAAGGAACTCGTGAAGAAGGGCGAGCTGCACTACATCCAGCTCGGCGGCGGCGGGATGGGCGGCAACAGCAGCCTGAACCAGGAGATCACCGCCTGGGTGCAGAAGAACGGGACGGCGGTGAAGGAGAGCGAGTACAGCTCGACTTCGACCTCCGAGGCCGACACCTCCTCCAACACCTCCACCTCCTCCAGCGCTTCCACCTCCTCCAGCACTTCCAACACCTCAACCGTCTACCGGCTGGACGCCTCCGACGTGAGCTGACACGCACAGCCCCAACGGCCCCCGACTTTCCTGTCGGGGGCCGTTTCGGCATGTCAACTCGCGTAGACAAAGGGCGGTTTGCCGGTTCTCGTCATCTGATCGCCATGTCAGATTCATTGCCATGACCGCATGTGCATGTCACTCTCCCGATTGCCGCCTCCAATCAACCCGCGTAGATCGGACACCCCACATGCTGGCGACACGCATACGCCGATGGAAGTCGGTGGCGCTTGCCACCGCTGCCGTCCTGGTCGGCCTCTCCGCGCCCGCGCTCACGGCGACCCCCGCCGCCGCGACCACGACGGCGTACGACTCGACGTACTACAAGAACGCGGTCGGCAAGACGGGTACGAGCCTGAAGTCGTCCCTGCACACGATCATCAGCGCCAACGTCTCGAAGATCTCGTACTCCGCCGTCTGGAACGCGCTGAAGGTCACCGACCAGGACCCGAACAACAGCAGCAACGTGATCCTGCTGTACAGCGGTGTCTCGCGCAGCAAGTCCCTCAACGGCGGCGACGTCGGCGACTGGAACCGCGAGCACGTGTGGGCCAAGTCCCACGGCGACTTCGGCGAGGTGACCGGTCCCGGCACCGACCTGCACCACCTGCGGCCCGCGGACGTGACGGTCAACAGCATCCGCGGCAACAAGGACTTCGACAACGGCGGCAGCACGGTCTCGGGCGGCGGCGGCAGCCTCACCGACTCCGACTCCTTCGAGCCGCGCGACGCCGACAAGGGCGACGTGGCCCGCATGATCCTCTACATGGCGGTCCGCTACGACGGCGGCGACGGCTTCGCCGACCTGGAGCCCAACGAGAAGGTCAACAACGGCAGCGCCCCGTACATCGGCAAGCTCTCCGTGCTCAAGCAGTGGAACGACGAGGACCCGCCGAGCGCCTTCGAGGAGAAGCGCAACCAGGTCATCTACGACACCTACCAGCACAACCGCAACCCGTTCATCGACCACCCGGAGTGGGTCGACGCGATCTGGTAGGACACGGCACGGCCGACGCCACGAGCACCGAACGCGCACCGAACGACGCAGGGCCCTCCCGGAACTCCCGGAAGGGCCCTGCGTCGTTTCGGCTCAGCGCCGGGCGAGGCCCAGCCGGGCCGTGTCCTCGTGCCTGCGGCACAGCTCCTCGACCCGGGCCTCGACGAAGGCGACCGCCTCGTCGAGGTCCAGCCCCTCGGCCCGCTCCCGGTACGGGACATGCACCCCGGCCGGCCACTCGCCCATGTCCCGCTCCAGGTCGAGCCGGACGAACGCCTCCACCGTGATCCCCGCCCCGGTGAAGGCGAGGATCACGGCGATCCGGTACTCGTTGGGCTCCTGGTCCCGGGTCAGGTCCATCCACGTGATGCCGTGATGGAGGGTCACCTGCGGCACCCCGTCCACGACGTCGAGCAGGACCTGCGGGAGGAGCTCCGTCTCGTCGTCCGCGCGGTCGCCGCTGAAGTCGAACGACAGGAACCTCCCGAGCATGAACTCGGCAAGCTGTTTCTGGAAACGGTCCAGCGACAGCAGGAAACCGGCGAACTGCTCCTCTGCAGTGGGCACTTGGAAGCTCCTGGGGTCATGAACGACGAGGTGGGACACGGCGGCGGTGGCGGTCAGTCCGCCTTGAGAGTGAACAACACCCAGGCCCCCTTGTGTCCGCCGGTCCCCTTGTTGATCTTCATGACCACCAGGGTGAGTTTGGTGGCGTCATGGACGCCGCTCGCGTCCGCCTTCCTGCCGATCGCCGCGCCGAAGTCGTGGGTGAACTCCTTGCGCGCGCTCACCGGGGTGGACTGCTTGCGGATCCAGTCGTTGATCTTGCTCAGGTTGGCCTGCACCGCGGTGTCGATGTTGGCCTGGGCGTCATTGGCGTTCAGGGACGAGGCCCGTCCGCCGGCCGCCGGGTCGTTCGCGGCACGGTCGGCCAGCTGCTGGTCGGTCCTGCCGATGTGGTCCTTGGGATGCGCCCCCTGGACCCCGTGGTCCTTGTCCGCGTTCCCGCAGTTGTGCACCAGCACCGGCACCGCACCGGCCCGGACCAGGTACGTGTGGAGGTCGGCGACCGTCAGGTTGTGCACCGTCGCGGTACGGACCGTCTTCACGACGGCCACGACGTCGACCCGCGCCCCCTTGTCGGTGGTGAGGGACTGCCCCGGCTTCAGATCCTTGGCGTCGACCCACTCGTGCAGCTCGGGCACCCAGAACGGGTGGCCGTCCGTCGCCGTCACCTTCGCCGTGGCCCCGCCGCGGTCGCCGTCGACGTCGACGGTGATCTCGACCAGGTTCTTCACGCCGTGGCCGGTGATGGCGGCCGTGACGGGCTCGGCCTCGGCGGCGCCGGACTCGGGGTCCACCGCCCGCACCTCGTCGCCCGGCTCGATCTCCTCGATCGGCTTCTCGGCGCCGTCCGCCATGACGACGGTCGTGCCGGGGACGAAGCTGTTGCCGACCTTGCAGGAGGCCCCGGGCGCGTCGGCGTCGTCGGCCTTGCCGGTCGTGCCGCCCTTCTCGCCCGCGCCGTCGCCCTTCTTGCCGCCCGCGTCGCCCTTCTTGACCTCGGGCGCGTCCTTGGCCTTGGCCGGCGGGGCCGGTTCGGGCTTCGGCTTGGGCTTCGGGGTGGACGGCGGGGTGATGTCGTCGGCGACCTTCTTGGCGTCCTTGACCTTGTCGGCCGCCTTGGCCGCGTCGGTCGCGGTGTCGACGGCGTCCACGGCCTTGTTGACGTACCGGGCGCCCTTGGCCGCGCTCGCGCCGTAGCCCGCGATCGGGATGGCCGAGGCGTAGGACAGACCGGCGTCGATGTAGTTGCCCTCGGCCGTGTACCAGAGGCCGTTGAGCAGGTCGGCGGGCTCACCGAAGCCGGGCACCAGACCGGCGACGTCGAGAACGCCGTGGCCGATCGGGCTGATCCAGGACTCGCCCCAGTACAGGCCCGTCGGGTCCGGGAAGGCCAGCGGGTTGTTGCGCCCGTACGCGTAGGCGTTGAGGTGCTGGGGGTCGTCGAAGTTCAGCGCCGGGTCGGCCGACAGGAACCGGCCGGTCGCCGGGTCGTACTCGCGCGCCCCGAGATGGATCAGGCCGGTGGCGTCGGCGGTGCCGCCCACGAAGGCCTTGTCGCCCGGCCAGGCCCCGGCGGCGGGCTTGGCGCCGCGCACCTCGCCGAACGGGAGGGTGCGCCGCTGGACGATCGCCGAGTCGGCCGCCCGGACGGCGATCTCGGCCGTGCCGTTCTGGCCCCCGACCAGCCAGGTCACCCCGGCCGCCGTGCGCACGGCGATCTGCTGGCCGCCGTGTGAGTAGTAGCGGGTGCCGGTGAGGGTGTTCTTCGCCGTGTCGAGGCGGAGCTCCTGGTCGCCCAGGTAGAGGGTGACCGCGCCCTTCTCCTTGCGGAGCAGCCGACTCCCGTCGGCGTCGTAGACGAAGCCGGTCTTCTGGGCCTCGTCGAGGGCGCCGCCCGAGGTGTACGGGGTGACGGCGGCCAGATGGCCCTCGTCGTCCCAGTCCAGCTTCTGGTCGACGGCCGGCGCCAGGTCGGTCGCCGCCTTCGTCCGGCGGACGGTGTTGCCCGACTCGTCGTAGGCGAAGGACTGCGCGGCCGTGACCTCCTTGGCGGCCGTCACCGTGCGCGCCTCGGCGGACTTCGGCGCGTGGACGTGGACACCGCCCTTGGCGTCCGTGCCGCCCGGGGTGAAGGACGTCGTCTGGGTGATGGCCGCCGTACCGGTGGCGCCGGTCGCGTGCCGGGTCTCGCCGGTGCGGTTGCCGGCGACGTCATACGCGTACGAGTGCCAGTAGGGCGCCGGGCCGCCGACAGCGGCCGTCTCGCCGGACGCGGCGCAGTCGGTGGCGGTCTGGCTCCACGCGTCGGTCAGCCGGCGCAGGTAGTCGTAACGGAAGCACTGGACGTCCGCCGTCTTCCCTTCCGGCGTGTCCGCGATCTTCCTGATCTCGCCGGACGGGTCGTACCCGTAGGTGAGGTCCGCGTCCGGGGTCTTCACGATCTCCCGGTCGATGCGGGCGCGCTCCAGGCGCCGGGTGCCCTCCTCGTAGGTGTTGGTCAGCCAGGTGTACTTGTCGGAGCTGGCGGTGCCCAGGGTCAGCTGGAGGACCTCGCCGTAGTTGGAGTAGCGGGTCTCGCGGGCGTAGTCGGTCTTGTCGCCCAGGGTGAAGGACGGCAGGCCGGTGGCCGTGTAGCCGGTGGTGACGGTCTCCGCCGGGAGGCCGCCGACGGCCGGCAGGTCGACGTCGTTCAGCGAGCCGTCCGGCTTGTAGGAGGCGGTGACGGCGTAGGTGCCCGCCAGCTTGCCCTCCGAGGCCGGGATGGTGACCGAGGACTTCGTGGGCCGTCCCGCCACGTCATAGGAGTCGACGGACGTGGTGTAGGCGTCGGCGCCGATCCACCGGGTGGCCGAGGCGAGCCGCCCCTTGCCGCCCGGGACGGTCGCGCTGTCGTACTCCCAACTGGCCAGCTTCGTCGAGCCGTTGGCCAGGGAGCGTCGGCGGCCGAGCTTGTCGTAGTCGTAGGTCAGGACGGTGCCGCGGGCGTCCGTCGTCGTGCGGACCTGGTCCAGGTCGTTGTACGTCATCCGCGTGGTGCCCGTGTCCGGGTCCTTGGCCACCGTCTGGCGCCCGCGCACGTCGTACTCGTACGACCAGACGTCGCCCGACTCGGCCTTGACCTCCGTCAGGCGGTCCGCCGTGTCGTAGGCGTAGGTCGTGGTGTCGGCGTCACCGGTCGGCGAGGACCCCTTGAACTGCAGGAGTCTGGTCGTCAGGCCCTGGGCGTTGTTGTAGGTGGCGGTCGGCGTCTCACCGGCCGGCGGATCCACGCTCGTGTGGTCCCCGTGGTACGAGGCCTTGGTGCGCCACTTCTCCGCACCGGCGACCCGGAAGATCTCGTCCGTGGGCCGGCCTGCGCCGTCGTAGACGGTCTCCGTCTCGCGCGGGGTGCCCTCGGAGGCGTCCGCCACGTTCACGAAGGACGTGCCGACGGCCGCCGCGTTGTAGAACGGGCCGATCTCCTTCACGGCCAGGCCCCGGCTGTCGTACTCGGTGGTCGTGACGACCCGGCCCGAGTTCGCCGCCGGCGTCTGCGTCTGGCGCGGCCGCAGCAGGCCGTCGCTGAGCTGGTGGCTGGTGGCCACCGAGCCGTTGGGCAGGAGGGACTTGGTGGTGGTGACGACGGGCGCGTTGTTGCGCACCAGGTAGGCGTACTCCAGGCTCGGGGTCTCCGAGGCCTTGGCGCGGCCCGGCAGCCACACCTTCAGCAGGCGGCCGAGGCCGTCGTACTCCAGGTCGGTGCGCTGCTTGTTCGCGTCGACGGTCGCGGTGACCAGACCCCAGCGCGGGTCGACCGTGGAGGTCGTGGAGTTGCCCGCCGGGTCCGTCACCTTCATGCCGGTGACCGGGCCGCCGAGGGTGGGCGTGTACGCCGTCTTCGTGGTGTTGCCCTGCTGGTCGGCGGAGTCGGTGACCCGGCCGTGGGCGTCGTACTTCGCGGTCGACGTCGTCACGTACTGGGGCGTGCCGTCGGCCGTGTAGCCCTTGACCTTCTCACTGCGGACCACGTCGCCCTTGGTGGGCGTGGCCCCGTAGGCGTCGGGGTCGTCGTACCAGGTGCGGACGTCGCTGATCGCCTCGCCCTGGTAGGACGGCGGACCGTCGTCGCAGGCCACCGGGGCGACCGTCACCCGCTTCAGCAGGGTGAGCAGGCCCGCGTCGGTGTTGCGGTTGTAGGCGTTCGTGGTGCAGGTGTCGTCGTCGGGGTCGGCGAGGTCGCCGGAGTCCGAGGAGCGCTCCAGCATGCCGTAGGAGTCGTAGAAGTGCTCGATGGCGGCGCGGCGGACCTTGCCGCCGTCCAGCGCCGTGCGGGTCTTCGTCGCCTTGACGGCCGCGTAGGTCGCCTCGTCGCTGCCCTCGGTGGCCGTCGGGGCCGACTTCCAGGGGGTGCTGACGGTGGCGCTGATCTCGTCGGCGCCGTCGAAGGTGCGCTGCTCCAGCTGGAAGCCCTGGTGGCGTTCGTCGTCGCGGACCTTGGTGCCGTCGGAGGCGGTGACCGTGACGGACTTCGTGCCGCCGGACTCCTTCTCCCGGTCGCCGTTCATGCCCTGGAGGTAGGTGGTCTCGGTGCGCAGCTGCCCGCTGCCCGCCTCACCGGTCCTCATGGTGACGGAGCGGAAGCCGCGCCACTGGTTCCAGGTCTTCTTCTTGGTCTTGACGAGCTCGCTGTCGTCGAAGCCCCAGGCCGCGCCCGCGTAGTCGTACGAGGTGACCTTGTTCGGGCCGGTGACGGTGACCTCGTCCTCGATCACCGTGTCGACGACGAACTTGTGGAACCAGTCCTCCTTCTCGCCGATCGTGCCCTCCTTCGACCAGAAGGACGGCATGCACCGCTTGGTGTTGGTCTCGGGGGTGGGAAGGTTCGAGGGGGTGCACTCGTTCGGCTTGTAGTTGACGGAGATCGTGCCGCCGGTCTCCGACTGGATGGCCCGGATCCGCCACTTGTACATGGGCAGCCGGTCGTCCGCGCCCGTGTCGACGCGGTTGGCGTCCTGCCGCTCGAAGAAGGTCAGCTTCGGGAGCTTGTTCGCGCCGTCCTTGCCGGAGTGCGTGATGGACTCCAGCCACATCGCCGGGGAGTGGGTGGTGTCGGCGCTCTGGTACTTGTGCGCCAGGTCCCACACGTCGACGTCCGTGTACGTCTTGCCGTCCGAGCCCAGCACCTGCGTGGTGACCTTCGACAGGCGCTTACGGCTGAAGAAGGTCGGCGACCACTGGTCCTTGCACTCGGTGTCGGAGGTGCAGATCTGCTCGAACGGCACATCCGGCCAGCGGGTGGCGGTGGACTCCTTCAGATCGCCCGGCTCGCAGTCGGCCGCCGCGCCCGTGCAGCGCTCGACGGTGCTGAAGACGACCTGCGCGGGGGCGGCGGTGGTGTTCTCCTTGCCCTCCCGCTCGCCGTACTCGACCCGCTTGAGCCAGCCGCCGCGGTCGTAGGAGACGACCTTGTCACCGCGCACCGAGTCGTACTTGTTGGTCTCGGTGCCGTAGTAGTACGTCATCGTGTTGCCGTGGACGTCGACGACGTAGTCCAGGTTCCAGCGCCAGGTCTGCTGGCAGCGGGACTCCTTGAAGGTGTCCTTGTGGCAGGGCTCGTCCTTGTCGTCGCCGAAGACCGGGACCTCCCAGGAGGAGCCGGTGTTCTCGGCGTCGGCGGCCTCGGACTCCCGCTTGCCCTTGCCGAAGTAGTAGCGGGTGCCGTCCGTGGTGGTGACGACCCAGTACTCCTTGTTGTCGTCGGAGTTGAAGCCGCCGGTCTTCCGCTCGATCTTCGTGCCGTCGTCCTGCTTCAGCCGCCACTCGTTCGCCGACTTCTTCACCAGCTCCCCGGCCCGGCCGCCGAAGTTCATGGTGGCGTTGTCGGAGTGCCAGCACAGGTCGTACTTCTGCGCCCCGGCCTCGTCGTGGCCGTCCTCCGTGCAGGAGCGGTAGGCGCGCTCGATGTAGCCGGCGCTCAGGTCGAAGCCCTCGCCGACCCAGGAGGTCTGGTTGTTGCTGGAGGCCGTACGGCCGTCCGTGGACGCCGAGTTGTAGGCCAGGCCCAGCTGCGGCGACGGGCCCGCGAGGGCGGGCGGCACGCGCAGCGGGTACTGCCAGGTGAAGGCGCCGGTCTGGGCCGCGACCTGCCAGGACGCGGAGGGCGCCAGCGAGGTCGCGGTGTAGGAGCCGGAACCGCCCGCGGGCGCCGCGGACACCGCGAGCAGCGGCGCCTTCGCGCCCGCGACGGCCGCCGGGACGTCGGCGGTGAGCTTCTGGCCGCGCACGTCGTTGCTCGTGGCGAGCGGTGTGACGCCCTGGCAGGCCGCCGCGTTCGGCGTGGTCAGCGCACAGGCGGGCAACTGCACCAGCCGCAGCCGCTGCGCCCAGTCACCGCCATAGGCCTGCGCGAAGGAGGCGTAGTCGACCTGGACGGAGACCTTGCCCCCGACCGTCCTACGGCCGTCCGCGCGCGTGACCTTCAGGAGCAGGCCGTCGATGCCGGCCTTGCGCGCGGCCGCATGGCCGAGGACGTCGACCTTGGCCCGGGTGGGCGCGGCGGTCCGCGAGGTGGCGGCCTTGGGAGCCGCGAGGCGGACGGGGAGACCGCCCGCGCGCAGCCCCTTGCGGACCGCCGCGGTCGCCCCGCTCGCGCCCAGGGTGACGGTGGCGCTGCCCGGCTCGGGCCAGGCGGCCTTCGGGCGGGGCGTGGCGCCGTAGCCGGTGAGGTGCTTGAGCGGGGTGCGCGGGCCGTCGGCCTCCACCACGGGGGTGGAGGCCACGTCCTGCGTCTTGGGCCGCCGCTGCTCGCGGGAGTCGTCGTCGCCGAGGGCGGGGACGGCCTGGAGCAGGGTCAGGGTCAGGGCCGCGGACACGGTCGCGGCCAGGGGTTTCGCCCATTTTCGGGCGGGTTGTCTCCGTGTTGAGCGCATGCGCGCTTCTCCCGTTTGTGAGGTGGCGGACGCTCTGGTCAGGAGCGTCGAAGTGCAGCCGGTGATCAGCTGTTCGCGAGCCGGTAGATCTCCGTGCCGGAGAGCAGGCCGGGCACGAGGCGGACGTCGTCGATGTCACCGGCGAAGAAGTCGTGCCACTCGCCCTTGTACTGGGCGCGGCCGATGTTCAGGCCCTTGGCGGCGTTCCAGACGTCGGTGACGGCCGCGCTGCCCTGCTCCTCGCCGTCGACGTAGAGGGTGAACTTCCGGGCCGCCGGGTCGTACGTGCCCGCCAGGTGCGTCCACTTGCCGACGACGGCCGGCCGCTCGCTGGCCGCCATGGCGCGGATGATGTCGGAGTCGGCGGTGTCCGAGATGTGCCGGCCGAAGATCCAGCGCTTGAAGGCCGTCGAGTAGTAGAGGTTGAAGCCGTTGCCCTGGCCGCCGGACTGGCCGATCACCGCGATGTTCTGGCTCAGCGAGGTGGGCCGCACCCACGCCGACACGGTGAACGCCTGCCCGGTGTGGACGGCGGAGGCGGCGGTGGCGTAGTCGCTGCTGCCGTTGAACCGCAGGGCCTTGTCGGCCGGCTGGTCGGCGGAGTGGTTGCCCGCGACCCAGTCGGCGCCCTTGACGGTCAGCGTGCGGTCGTGGCCGGAGGCGTCGGGCGCGGTGGCGCCGGTGCTCTGGTCGAGGCCGTAGACGGCCGCCGCGCAGGAGTCGGCGAGGGCGTCGGCGCAGGCGCGGTCGGCGGTGAAGACGTACTTCTCCATCGGACCGCGGTTGCCGGCCCGGTCGACGCTGCGCACGTAGAGCACGTTCGGCCCGAAGGTGGACGGCGCCACCTCGATGGCGGCGTTGCCGCCGAGGCTCGCGGGCGTGGCGTGCCGGGCGGGGGTGTCGCTGCCGAGGTCCCACTCGTAGTACTCGACGTCGTTCTTGAAGACCGAGTCGGAGTTCCCGTTGGCCGAGACGGTGAAGTGCCGCTTGGCGCCCGCCGGGAGGTCGGCCTCGCCGTCCGCCGGTGTCACCAGCGGCTTGGCGTCGGGCCGTTCGGTGTCCACGACGAACTCGCACCAGTCGGACCAGTCCGAGTAGCCCGAGTCCTTCAGCTTGCCGGTGGAGCCGTCGTAGGTCTGGGCGTGCCACTTGTAGCCGTGGCCGTGCGCCAGCTCCCTGACCGGGATGCCCTTCTCGAACACGCCCTCGTTCTGCGGGCCGTCCTTGCCCTCGTACACCATGGGCCTGCCGTCGACCTGGTCCCAGACGCGGAAGGTGGCGGTGAGGTTCTGGCCGGTGCCGTCGGTGTAGGAGTCGGCGTCGGTGCCGTTGACCGCCATGGTCGGGGTGTCGTCACGGATCCACGGCCGCTTGGTGTTGTCGGTCGTGCAGGTCTTCTCCTCGGGGTTGCTCAGCCGCTCGTTGTACGGCTTGCCCGGGGTGGTGTTGTAGGTGACGACCAGCTTGGCGTTGTCGCCGCGGAACCGCTTCCAGGAGTTCGGGTCGTCCTCGTCCGCGGCGCGCAGCGAGAAGGCGATCGGGGCGCCGGCGGCGGCCTTCTTGCGGACGGTGGGCGTGAGGTTCTCGTTGTCCTCCTTGCTGCTGTCCTGGAAGTCGACCCAGCTCGCGGGCGCGTCGGGGCTGCAGCTGCTGCCGCGCCCGTAGGCCACCGTGCGGTCGACCATCAGGTCGCCGTCCTTGGGCTTGTTGTTCCAGTTGGTGGCGGAGTCGACGCCGGCCTCGTCCACCAGGTGCAGGTTGACGGTGCTGGCCTGGCAGGAGAAGGAGAAGGTCTCGTAGACCTCGAAGACCGCCTTGGAGATGGTGCGGTTCTTCCACCCCGAGGTGGAGAACTGGAAGTACATGCGGTTGGTGTACGGCGAGGAGCTGCACACGTAGTACGTGCCGCCGATGGACTTGTACGAGCAGCGGCCGACGCCTTCGTCGTCCTTGAACTTGTGGAACTCGGTGCTCGGGTGGGCGCTGGAGACGTACAGCCACTCGCTCTTGGACATGCCGGCCTCCGGGTCGAGGTAGACCGGGAAGTCGGTGTCGGCGGCGGTCAGCACGGTGTGGTCGGGGACGACGGTGACCGCGTCCGCGGAGACGTCGAGGCCCATGTCGGCGACCTTCGCGGCGGCGCCGGGCGTGTCCTGGACGGGGGCGGCGGCCCCGGAGGCGGCCACAGCATCGGCGTCGGCCGGGAGCTGCTGGGCGGCGGTCGCGGAGTCCCACATCTTGGGGGCCTGGCCGCCGAAGAGACGCGCGCCGGAGGCGTCGACGGCTTCCAGACCGCCGTCCGCGCCGGCCTTGAGGTCGAGCCCGTCGACCCGCACGGGCAGCCGCAGCCGGGCGAGTTCGGGGTTGCGGGCGGCCTCGGGCGTCTTCACCTCCAGCACGTACGCGTACCCGGTGACCGAGGCGCTGGCGAGCAGGTCCACACCGGGCAGCACCTCGCGGTACTCGGCGGTGTCGCCTGCCAGCACGGGCTCGGGCAGCGGTTTCGGCCAGCGCAGGGTGAAGGACCTGCCGTCCTCGCCGAGGGTCACGAAGTCCTGCGAGCCGCCGGCCGCGAAGGCCAGGTCGACGACGGCGGCCTTGGGTCCTACGGTTCCGTCGGCCCGCCGCTCCAGCGTCGCATCGGCGGCGGCCCAACTGCCGTCCGCCCGGTGCACCCGCTGGGGCTGCACGCTGGTCTCACTGGTGAGCGAGCCGTCCGGGTTGGCGAAGACGAGCTCGTCCTCGGTGCGGCGCGGCACGATCTCCACCCGTTCGCCGGTGGCGGCGGCCTCGGCGAACGCGGTCGTCTCGGCGGTGGTACCGGCCGAGCTGCTGATTGCGGTGTCGGCGGCCTCGGCCGCGCTGGTGACGGCGGGCAACGTGCCCAGGACGACGGCGCTGCCGAGCAGCACACCGAGCGTCCGGGTACGACGAAGCCGCCGGAACCAAGGGTTGGTCATTCCCTTGTCTCCCCCTGGAGCTCTCCCCAGAGCTCCCTATGACGAATATGAAGTTGATGTGGTCATGCTGTGCTTGAGTGGCGAGGGAGAACGTATGGGACTTCCTTTACCGTTTCAAGCCACTTTCCATATTGACTGACCAGTTCCCTCACACCGGTGATGTGGATCTTCATCCCGGGCATGTCGCGGGACCGGACCGGAAGCATGGGGCCCGCCACGGCAGCCGCCGAGGCGGGCACTCGCCCCACTCCCCCTCCGGAGACTTCATGAAGCTTCGCGCCTGGTCCTGCGCCGCCGCCCTCGCCCTGACCGCCCTCGTCCTGCCGGCCCAGGACGCCTCGGCCGCGGCGGCGCCCGCCTGCCCCGACGGCTCGGTCTGCTTCTACAGCGGGGAGGGCTTCGGCGGCAGCAGCTGGGAGTGGACCGCCCGCAGCGGCTACCGCGACATGCCGCCCAACCTCCACGACCACGTCGGCTCCTTCGTCGCCAGCACCCGCGCCTGCTTCATCAACTGGGGCCCGGTCGAGAAGCGGGACGTCTTCAACGGCGACTGGCGCTCGCGCTACCAGGGCGACTTCGGCGGCAGGATCGACGGAGTCGGCCCGGGCGCCTGCTGAGGCCTTTTACCGCTCACCCCGGGGAACGCCGTACCACCGCCACTGAGTGAGTCGCGCATGCCCCGGGATCTCCCCCCGACCGGTGGCCCACAACAGCGTGGGCCACCGTTCGGCACCGGTCGGCGCATCGGGAAACAGCCGCGCCAGCACCCGGTCACAGAGCCCGGCATCCGGCTCCTCCCACTCGACCCCGAGCCCCTCGGCGATGTCGTACAGGTGCACCAGCGTCTCGACGACCCCCATGGCGGCGAAGCCCTCGGCGTCGGAGACCCCGAAGCCGTGATGCGCCCTGACGGTCGGCGGCGTCACCCGCACCATGGCCGCCAGCATCGCCCCACAGGCATCCAGCACCTGAAGAAGCCCGCCTGTCCCGGCCGCACGATCGGCAAAGATCACGTTCGCGGGCGCCCCGGCCCTCTCCGCCCGCCACACGAAGGGCACCTCGGTGTCCAACGGCGGCTGCTCTGGCCCGAGTTGAGCAGCATAGGCGAACAGGTCATCGGCCAGATGCTCGACGGTCTCCCAACAACTCCACTCCAGCGAGCCTGCGTTGGCGTCCCAGTCGGCCGTCGCGCCCGCCTTTCGAAGTACGGCAACGGCCAGCCGGACGGCGTACCGGACATCATCGGCGGTGACGGGGCCGGGACCTGATGATCCACTTGATTCAGACATGGCGGGACGGTATCAACGCCCATCCGACAGGAGCCGCGCGTTTCCGCCGAAGGTGTTATTCCTCTTCTCGCGCGGCGAGGACCCGCACCGCGTGCTGCGCCGACGCGTCCCCCAGTTCGGCGGCCCTGCGGAACCAGGCAAGGGCCTCGTCCGACCGGTCCAGATCGATGATCAGCCGGCCCAGGGCGTACATACCGCCGGCGTTCCCGGCGTCGGCCGCTTTACGGAACCACTCCTCGGCCTCCGCCTCGCGCTGCTGTCCCTGGTGCAGCATTCCCAGGTTCACCGCCGCGCCGGAGAATCCCGCCGCGTGGGAGCGCGCGTAGAACCCGGCGGCCCGCTCGGTGTCACCTCGGTTCGCGGCCAGTTTGCCCATGAAGTCGAGTGCCCCGGGATGTTCCTTGGCCACTGCCCGGCGCAGCATCTCCTCGGCTTCCCGGTCGTACCACAGGCCTGCCAGGGACACCTCCGCATCGAGGTCCCCTGCTTCGCCGCCTCTTCGTTAGTAGCGCTCAGCGAGGGAGAGTTCCCCCGCCAGGTAGTAATGGCGAGCCAGGTTGTACTGCGAGGGCGCGTGACCGCGCAGGGCCGCCTCGGCGTACCAGTGCTGCCGGCGCCGGATGCGACGCTGCGGACCTGGGCCGCTCTGCTTTGGACAAGGACGCGGTCGGGGCCACCGTCGGAGCGGCCGGCTTCATTCCGCTCGCGGGTGACGCGGCCAAGCTGCCCAAGCAACTCGACAACATTGCCGACGCGCTCAAGCTCGCGAACAAGGTTGCCTCCTCGCCGTTCTCCGCCAAGTTGGACCGAGTCTCCGAGCATTTGCAGATGAAGGACCTCACTGCTGCTGCGCGGGAACTGAAGGGAGAGGTGGTCGCTCGGAAGGCGGACGGCACCCCGTGGGATCATGTCCACGAGGTTCGGGACGCTCAGTGGACGTTAAGTCCGTTTCTCGTAGCGACCTCGTCCGGGTTGGGTGAGGAAGCCTTGTCGGACGAGGCGTCCGAGGCGGCTGCGGGTGAC